>NZ_JAWXXJ010000020.1:0-58892 GCF_034335085.1 Acutalibacter caecimuris
GGAGAGGTATTGCCACTCGTTATGCCAAAACCTCGGATGCTTTTATCGCCGCGGTACACGTCCGTTGTATCGCCATTTGGGCTGCTATCCGTACTTAATTCGTGTAGACACTATCTAGATGACGTATGCGCTGGATGGGAAAAATTTATTCTTATACAAGTGAAGTTCCAAGGTGTCCACATAGCGTTTGATTATGTGGACACCTTGGAACTTATTTATACACCATCTATACGGATAACCATGCCCGATATGAAAGGCATAACGGTGCGCATTGACGCCGCGCTCCATGCGGAGATCAAAGCGTACCTGGAACAGCACGAAATGACCATGGGCGAATTTATCGCCCTGGCCGCGCAGGATGAGCTACACCCTAAAACACCAGAAGTGGAGGTAAAAGAAGTGGGCAGAATGAGAACGCTGGCTTTCCAAGTGGAAGAAGAACTCTTCCAGAGAGTCAAGCAGTATCTGGAACGCAACGGCATGACCCAGCGGCAGTTCGTTATAGGCTTGATTGAGGACGAACTGGACTGCGACGAGGAGCAGCTGAGAAAGCAGCAGGAGGACGCGGAGCAGTCAGAGGGAGAACAGGACGAAGGCATTTCCGAGGACGGTGAGGCCACTGTGAGCGAGGATGGCCCCGATGTCGAGCAGGTAGACGAGCCAGAGGAAACCGCCGTTGTTGGCGATTCTGAGGGCAGTTCTGACGAGCCTGACGAGGAAGAAACCGAGCAGGATTTCACCGATGATGAGCTGGATTATTCCGAGTCTGAAGATGCAGAAGGGCCTGTGGAAGATGAGCCGGATGAACACCAGGATTTGGCCTATGAAGATTTGGACACTGCTGAATCGGCCAGAGAGTTTGTCGAAGGTGAGTTGGGCGCGGCTGTGGAAGTTTCCCCTATGCATGAGTTTGACGAGGATGCCCTACCGGACTTCCCCGAACCAGACAGCGAGGAGTACCAAGACTACGGCATGAACATGGGGGTGTCCATGTGAGCAGCCTATCGATCATTCAAATGCGGGGGCAGTCTTTGGATAGCGTACTTCCCAAACTCCCAGAGAATTTTGGGGTTCTCTCTGATAGAAACATGGAGATTTTCATCCCTATCTGTGCTGCAGCAGCCTTAATGCCCGCCGGACAGGAGCAGTATGAGAATATTATGAAAGCCACCATTCATGATATCTACCCCGACGAAGAAGATTGCAGCCATGTAATACGACTGGATGGAGTTGAGGCATATGAACTGGATCAGCTATACGATCACTACGAGGGACATATGGAAGCAGAGCGGCAAATGGGAATGGGATTGTAAAAAATGAAGGGGGAATGCTATGAGTGCAACTATAGGCGCAGCATTGAAAAAGATTGCCGCCGCGATACTGCTTGATAAGCGAAATTGGGAGAAAATCGTCTGCCTGCTGTTGGCAGTCTTCATGATTGTGGTTTTCCCGATGGTGGCACTGGCCGCTGTTGTCAGCGCGGACGGCATCGACTTCACCAGCCAGGAACTGCAATCTCAAATTATCTTGAACTTGACTCAGGAGCAGATCGACGAGTTGACGTTGATCGAGGACACGGTGAACGCTTTACACTCGGCCATGAGGGGCAGAACAAAGGAGCAGATCAAGGCGGCAGAAGTCCTGTATGTGCTGGCCCTTTCCGAATATTCCAAAGAGCCGGGTTTTATCAGCAAGCTGACCGGCTGTTTCGCTGATGACCAGACGGACGAGCAGCTGATAACCAATGTCAATCTGGCTTTTGGCACCGACCTCAATGCGGAAGACTTTTCGGCCATCATGAACTACGCCAACCACCAGTTGGTGGAGATTGCGAAATCTCAGCTTGGGAATGTGGGCGGCGAGCCGTACTGGAGCTGGTATGGTTTTGGCGGCAGGGTCGAATGGTGTGCCTGCTTTGTCAGCTGGTGCGCGGATCAGTGCGGGTATATAGACCGCGGAATTATCCCGAAATTTGCCGGGTGCGGCGACGGCGTTACCTGGTTCAAGAACAAGAATCAATGGCTGGATGGCAGTGCCACGCCGGAATCCGGGAACATCATTTTCTTTGACTGGTTGGAAGATGGGATACAGGATGGCAACTCCGATCACGTTGGCATTGTGGAGAAGGTCGAGGGCGGCCGGGTCTACACCATTGAGGGGAACTCTGGAGACACCTGCGAGAGGAACAGCTATCCTGTTGGAAATTATCAGATTTTGGGTTATGGGACGCCCAATTTGTTTTAATTTATGGGAGGGATTTATCATGGATAATACAAGAACAATGACAATTCAGATGCCGGAGGAAACCTATCAGCGCTTGAAGGTATATCTCCAGCGGCATGGCATGAAACAGAAAGAATTTATCGCCACACTGCTGGAGAAGGCGTTGGATTCAGAGCATACTGAGAAAGTTTCCGGATAGAAACAGTTGCATTTACTCCGGATTCGGGGTATAATGGTAATGAAATGAGGTGATTCCCATGCGCAAGGGAGCGGAAGAACTTTCGTTGGCGAACGACTACATCTTCGGGGAAGTCATGCGCCAGCCGGAGAACGTCAAGCCATTTCTTGAGGCGGTGCTGGAAAAGAAAATTGCGGAAATAACCTACATCGAAAAGCAGCAGGATATCAAGGATGGCTTCGACCTGCATGGGATCCGCTTGGATATCTCCATAGAGGACAGCGAGAAAACACAATATGCGGTAGAGATGCAGACCGGCCAGGCCCATGACTTGGAGCGCAGGATTCGGTACTATCAAAGCTCCCTGGACCGCCGGACTTTGGAGGTATCGGACAGCTACCGGCACTTGAAAGATAGTTTTGTGATTTTCGTATGCACAGACGATTATTACAAGCAGGGGTTGGCTCTGTACAAGCGCAAGAGTGTGATCGAGGGCGCGGAAGATATTTTGTATGAGGACGGTTCCCACGCGTATATCTTGAACGCGCAGTTTACGGAGCCGAATCTCAGCGAACCGGCACTTGATTTTCTGCGTTATATAAATGCACGACACAGGAAGCTGCCTTTTGACGTGTCAGGATCGGAGTATCTGACAAAGATAGACCGGGCAGTTGAGGACATAAAATCTGACGACAGGAAGGTGGAGAGATTTATGACGCTGGCGGCAAAGTTGGAGGATGTGCGGTATTATGCTCTCCAAGAGGGTGAAGCGAAAGGCCGGGCTGAAGGCCGTGCCGAAGGTGAGCATAACGCAATAGTAGGTTTTGTCAAACGGCTGCTGGAACAGCAGAGGTCTTTGGAGGAAATCTCCAACATCTGCGGCTTGGACTTGGACGAAGTCAAAAAAATTGCGGAAGACGAGTAGGTCATCACCCTGCGAATTGGCCGATAAATAAGTGGCATCTTTTAAGGCAGAGTTCAAATGACGGTTTTTCAAAACCCCGCAAAGCCGCATAAATACTGGGCTTTTCGAGTTCCAAACACCCGGTGGGCATCTTTTAAGCATGGTGAAGCCAGAAACCGGCAGCTTTCCGTAACAGGAAGTTGCCGGTTTACTTTATCGAGAAGGGATTGTTTTTTATGGGAAATATAGCGTTGATCCATTACAAACAAAACAGGAGGATGACGATACTTTAATCCTCCTACATAAACGGAGGAAAACTATGTACCTTACATACAAAAATTTACTAATCAGGAATGCAACCAAGGATGACGCGGAGCAGCTTTCGATATGGTGGAACGATGGCAAAATCATGGCGCACGCAGGATTCCCAAACGGGACTGGGCAAACTGTGCAAGATATCTCTGACAGCTTGCAAAACGACACCGACGATACGCACAGAAGATTAATAATAGAAATAGATAATTTGGCTGTGGGTGAAATGAATTATCGGAATAAAGGCGATGGCGTTGCTGAAATAGGTATCAAAATTTGTGATTTTTCCAAGCAAAATCAAGGAAACGGGAAAATTTTATTGAGTATGTTGATTCACTCTCTGTACAAAGACTTTGGCTTTAAGAAAATCATTCTTGATACAAACCTGAAAAACAAGAGAGCCCAGCATATTTATGAACAACTTGGCTTTACGCAACTGCGTGTCAACAAAGATGCATGGATAGATCAGGTTGGAGAGAGGCAGTCATCCGTTGACTATGCATTATACCCGGCTGATTTTCGCAATTTTGCTACATAGCATACTGGACACACGCGCTTGCGTTTTTCGGACGATAAACTTTTAGAACACCTTTTTATAGCACGTAGACCAAATCACCTATTGCAATCCCAACGCCCAGGGCTTGGATAGCAATAGGTGATTTTCTTTTTCCCAGATTTTCCGCGGGACTCCAAACCACGTGCTCTGTTATCATTTCTGCAAGCGATCATCCAGTTCCCAGCGGTCAGAATATGAAAGCGGTTGACTTGTGCACAAGGTCTGCTATAATGGTAAAAAAGGCAGGCTTTGTGCAAAGCCTGTGGGGGCCGAATGATTTGATTCTGTATGGGCTGCTCCTGCATCCATAAATGCCAATGGCATCTTTTAAGGCAGAATTACTGGGCGGTTTTTCGAAAGGCCGGAAAACCGCATATAAACCGTATAAATGGTGATCAACATGATTATAAGCGCCAGCCGCCGTACGGACATCCCCAGCTATTATGCAAAGTGGTTCCTGGAGCGTATTCGGGCCGGGTATGTGTATGTGCGCAACCCCATGAACGCCCATCAGGTCAGCCGGGTCAGTTTATCGCCGGATGTTGTGGACGGCATTGTTTTTTGGACCAAAAACCCCCTGCCTATGCTGGACAAACTGGATGCGCTGCACGATTATATGTACTACTTCCAATTTACGCTGACCAGCTATGGGGCGGATGTGGAAAGGAATGTCCCCAGCAAGAGCAAGGTCATTATCCCGGCTTTCCAGCGGTTGGCCGATCGGATTGGGCGTGACCGCGTGATATGGCGGTACGATCCCATCTTCCTCAGCGGAACCTATACAATGGAGTACCATATCCGTTACTTTGAGGAATTGGCGAAACGGCTTTCCCCCTACACCAGAAAGTGCACCATCAGTTTCCTGGACTTCTACCGCAACACGGGGAAGAATATGGCCCCGCTGGCACTTCGGGACTTTTCTGCCCTGCAGCAGGCGCAACTGGCAAAAAGCATCGCCGGAATTGCCCATAGCTACGGCTTGCAGGTGGATACCTGCGCTGAGGGACTTGACCTACAGCGGTACGGGGTGGGGCACGCCCAATGCATAGACGGCCGCCTGTTCGGGCAGCTATTGCAGTGCCCTTTACAAATAAGCAAAGATAAGAATCAGCGGCCGGCCTGTGGCTGTATGGAAAGCCTGGATATTGGCGCCTACAACACCTGCCTCCATGGCTGCCGGTATTGTTATGCCAACCATGCCGGTGCAAAAACCTTGGAGGCAAACCACGGGAAACACCGCCCCGGCTCCCCGCTTTTGATGGGGGAATTGGGGCCCGGTGACCGGGTTGTAGAGCGGGAGATGCATACTTGCCGGGAGGCCCAGCTCCGCCTTGAGTGAGCGCCCCCTCCCCTACCCCAAGCAGAGGGCGCGGCTAACGGATGGGGTTTTAGGGCTGCCCGGACGGTTCCCCCGCCCCGGAGGCGCCCCAGGCCCGGCCGTCCTCCCGCCGCTCCTCATAAAGCCGGCCCCCCTCCAGCCGGTAGACCCGGTCCATCCCCTCCAGATGTTCATAGTGATGGGTGATCATGATCACCGACTTGCCCGCCATCTGGTTGACGATCACATCGTGCAGGTAGGCGTCCGATTCCACGTCAAACCCGGCGGTGGCTTCGTCCAGGATCACCACCGGGGCATCCTTCAACAAAGCCCGCGCCACCGCCAGTTTCTGCTTTTCGCCGCCGGAAAGCCTTGCCCCGTTGCGGCCCACCTGGGTTTTCTCCCCCTGGGGCATATGTTGCAGGTAAGCAGCCACGCCGCTGGTATCCATAGCGGCGGCCACCTCCTCCGGGGAGGCTTGGCCTGTTAGGTCGATATTGCCGGCAATATCCCCCAAAAACAGGTAGGGCTCCTGGCTGACCACAGAGAACAGCGAACGGTACCCCGCCAGCGCCAACCGGGAAACCGGCACATGGTCCGCTGTGATCTCCCCGGCCTCCGGGGTGTAGAACCGCAACAGCAGGTTGAGGACCGTGGATTTCCCGCTGCCGTTTTGCCCGATAATGGCCACCTTCTCCCCCGGCTCCACATGGAAACAGGCCCCCTGTAGGATGGGCCTGTCCGCCTGATAGGCAAAGGAAACGTCCTGAAAAGCCAGCCGGGGCGGGCGGTTGCCTACCCGGCCTGTCCCTGTGTCCGGCTCCGGCTCCATGTCCAAAAACCGGAAAAGCCGCCGGGCTGAGGGTAAAATGCGGGCAAAGTACATCTTTAGGTTTAGCAGCGCGGAAACCGGCCCGGTTACGTACCAGGAGTAGGACACAAAGGCAAATACCGACCCGACCGTCAGGCCGCCCCGGCAGATAAGGAACCCGCCTGCCAGGTACAGCAGCAGGGTCACGCTCCATTCCAGCAGCGACTCCCACAGGGTGTTCCAGGCGTCGATCATGGCATTGCCCTTTTGCAGCGCCAGCAGGTCCCGCTGCCGGGACTGGAAGGCCTTCTCCCGGCTCTCGAACAGGTTCCACAGCTTGATTTCATCTATGCCCTCTATATTATCACCAAACCACTGGGAAAAATCCCGGCTACTTTCGATCATTTTGTCCATTGCCTTTTCCTGCCGCTTGGAAAAACGCCTGACCAGCAGCACCTTTAGGGGTACCATTGCCAGCACGATCAGGGTCAGTTTCCAACTGATGACCAGCAGCCCCGCCAGCCCGCTGACAATGCGGAACACATAGCTGACGCTCATGACGGTGTAGCGGTCAGTAATGGAGGCTACCTGGGACACGTCCATTTGCAGAAAACTGAGGATTTCGGCGTTGTTTTTGTCCTCAAAATACGGCTTTTTTAGCCGCAGCAGCTTTTGGAATACCTGCCGGAAAATGCCGTAGAGGGAGCGGTTGTGCACCTGGACAAATAGCCGGGTTTGGGCCATTTCTACGGCCTGGTTTAGCGCTACCAGCAGGGCCAGCAGGGCTACCGCCCGGTATAATACCGGCAGGTCCTGGGCCAGCATCCCCCTGTCGGTGATCTGGCGGATTAGCAGCGGTTGCAAAAAACCAATGGCCGTGGCCAGCGCCAACAATATCCCCGCCAGGAGAAATTCCTTTTTAAACGGCTTTAAGTAGGATAAAACCCGGAAAATTACCGCGCGGCTACCCTTTTCCTCTGTGATTCCTCCCTTTTTCACTGCGATCCCTCCTTTTTCTACCTTTTATTGTACCCTCTTCTCCTCCTTTTGTCAATCTCCCTTGCCTCCGGCGGCGGAGAGTTGGCGTAGCCAACTCTGGGGCGTCGCCCCTAAGAACCCCACCTTTTGCCTCCGGCGGCTTAGGGGTTTCACCCCTAAGAACCCCGCCTTTTGCCTCCGGCGGCTTAGGGGTTTCACCCCTAAGAACCCCACCTTTTGCCTCCGGCGGCTTAGGGGTTTCACCCCTAAGAACCCCACCACCTTTAAAAAGGTGGACGAAACTTTTATGCGCGCCTGGGGGGACGCTTTCTGAAACCGTTGGGGAGGATGGGAAACGTTTTTTTATGGTGTGAGGAACGTGTATAAATATATATTGGGGCGTATTTTTATTCTTTTGCGGGGCGGTTAGGAGGGCGTAACCGGTGGGTATTGGGGTGGTCATTAGGGGTTATTCGAGGGATATGGGGGCGTTTTGGAGGGTGTATGGGCGGAAAATGTGTTTTTATGCAATTTGCGGGGGGCGTTTTGGTGTGTGCGGCGATGTGGGGGTGGGTTTATCGGGATTATTTTTATTATTTTAATCTACTTTATATTATTATTTGATATTTATTGTTTTTAGTTAACGGGAGAAGGATTGTTTTGGGGGGGAGGCAATGAGCGAGGGTGGGGGTGGCTTGTTCTGTGTTGGGGGCATTCGGTGAGGAGGGGGGCAAATCGTGAAAAAAGTAAAATAAAGGAAAAATGAAAACGGGGGGCTTGGGTGGTGGTTCTCTGGGAGGATCAGGCGAGGGGGCAATCGCGAAAGAAAAGAAAAGAAAGAAAAAGAAAAAATGGAAACGTGGGGGCT
Organism: Acutalibacter caecimuris; assembly: GCF_034335085.1. Classification (NCBI taxonomy): domain Bacteria; kingdom Bacillati; phylum Bacillota; class Clostridia; order Eubacteriales; family Acutalibacteraceae; genus Acutalibacter; species Acutalibacter caecimuris. Next base: position 8,149 of record NZ_JAWXXJ010000020.1, read on the forward strand.
TGGGTGGTGGTTCTCTGGGAGGGTCAGGCGAGGGGGCAATCGCGAAAGAAAAGAAAAAATGAAAACGGGGGGCTTGGGTGGTGGTTCTTTGGGGGCGCACAAGGGGGCGCGGATAAAAGTTTTGTCCACTTTTTCAAAAGTGGTGGGGGGTGCAGGGGGGCAAAGCCCCCTGCCTGCCGGAGGCACACCCTGCCGCGGAGGCGTGGTCGTAAGAAATCTGTAAGAATTTCATCACATAGTGCTTAATCAGTTTCGATTATCCTTATAAAAAAGAAAGTTTCCCTATGAGGAAGGATGGAACACATGAAAACCCTCTCTTATATAAACCTTATCATGGCGGCGGTGCTGGCGGCCTGTTGCTGCTACCAGGGGCTCTACCTGCTTTTGCGCCTGCGAGGGGCGGGCCGGCGGTTTGAGGCCCGCTCTTTAGGCCGCTACGCGGTGCTGATTGCCGCCAGGAACGAGGCCGCGGTGATCGGCCAGCTCATCGACAGCATCAACTTGCAGAAATACCCGGCGGGGCTGGTGGACATCTACGTGGTGGCCGACAACTGTACGGACAACACCGCGGCCGTGGCTGCCGCCCACGGGGCCACGGTGTGGCAGCGGCGGAACAAGCTACAGGTTGGCAAGGGCTACGCGCTGGAGTTCCTGCTGGGGAAGATCGCCCAGGAGAGGCCCCAGGAAAAATACGACGGTTTCTTCGTGTTTGACGCGGACAATCTGCTGGACCCCCACTACATCGCCGAGATGAACAAGGTTTTTTCTAACGGTTGCCAGGTGGTGACCGGCTACCGCAATGCCAAGAACTTCGGCGACAACTGGATCAGCGCGGGGTACGGGATGTACTTCCTGCGGGAATCGGAGTACCTGAACCGGCCCAGGGATTTTCTGGGCTCCTGCTGCGGGATATCGGGGACGGGGTTCCTGTTCTCTGCCGCGCTGCTGGAAAAGGTGGGCGGCTGGCACTACTTTGCCCTGACGGAGGATTTGGAGTTTACCTTGGACTTGATCTGCCGGGGGGAGAAGGTGGCGTACTGCAACACGGCTATCCTTTACGACGAGCAGCCCACGGACTTTAAGCAGTCTGTGACCCAGCGGGCCCGGTGGATGCGGGGCCTGATGCAGATTTTGGGCCGCAAGGGCGGGGAGCTGCTGCGCACCATGCTGGTGACAGGCAGTTTTGCCTGCTATGATGTGCTGGTGAACTCGTTGGCGGCGGTGCTGATGGGGCTGGGCTTTGTGCTGAACGTGGTGATGTTCGGGGTGGCGCTGGTGAGCCCCGGCCAGGAGGCGGGGCCTGTGGTGCTCTCTGCCCTGATGGCCCTGGCGGGCTGCTATGTGGGGCTGTATTTCTCCGGCCTGGTTACGCTGCTTACCGAGTGGCGGCGGATACCGTGCAGCGGGGTGCGGAAGATCCTGTACTCGTTTACTTACCCGTTTTTTATGGCCAGCTTTATGGCTGCCCTGCCGGTGGCTATGGCCGGCACCGTGGAGTGGAAACCCATCCGCCATACTGTGGCGGTAAGTTTGGGCGAACTGGACGGCAAGCGCTGAATTATGCAAACAACCCCCCGGCCCTGCCGCCGGGGGTGTTTTTGGCTGGAGGGGGGCATCATTCTTTTTTGCCATTAACCCGCGGGGGAAGGCCCCGGTATGCGCCCCCGGAGGGGATGGCGGGGCAAATTTCAAGAAATGTTCATAATTTTCTTGACAAGGACGTGTAGGAGAGATACAATTATAGATGGAATGCACCTGGGTGCTTTTTATATACTTTTTATATATTTGCTGTGCAACGGCTTTTCGGGGGCGCCCGAAAGCAGGAACAATATATAAAAATCCCTTTGCCCTAAGCAGCCATGCATTTTTTGGGGGGCTTTTTTGCCCACCCGGTTTCAGTACTGTATGCAGTTTTTGTAACCAATATTCTAATAAGGAGGTGCCCGATTGGGTGAGATATCCGTATGGCTATGTGTCTTGATCTCTGTATTGGCGGCCGCTTTGGCAGGCGGCGCAGCTTTTTTCCTGGGGGTCAATTACCGTAAGGGAAAGGCCGAGGCTACCATCGGTTCCGCTGAGGAGGAGGCCAAGCGCATTGTAGGCGAGGCGGTGAAAACCGCCGAGGCCAGGAAGAAAGAGATCGTGCTGGAGGGGAAGGACGAGATCCACCGCCTGCGCAACGAGAGCGAAAAGGAGCTTTCTGACCGCCGCAGGGAGATACAGCATCAGGAAAGGCGGAACCTGCAAAAGGAAGAGAGCCTGGAAAAGAAGCTGGAGAGCATGGAACGCAAGGAGGAGCAGATCGACCAGCGCAACAAGAAGGCGGAAGAGCGCCTGAAAGAGGCCGAGGCCGTGCGCAAGAGCCAGTTCGATATGCTGGAGAAGATTTCCGGCTACTCTACCGAGCAGGCCAAGGAATACCTGCTGAACAACCTGGAGAGCGAGTTGGTACGGGAAAAAGCCGTAAAGGTACGGGAGTTTGAACAGCAGACCAAGGACGAAAGCGACCAGGCCGCCAGGGAGATTATTGCCACGGCCATTCAGCGCTGCGCCGCCGACCATGTGTCGGAGGCCGCCATCAGCGTGGTACCGCTGCCTAACGACGAAATGAAGGGCCGCATCATCGGCCGTGAGGGCCGGAACATCCGGGCCATTGAAACCCTGACGGGTGTGGACTTGATTATTGACGATACGCCGGAGGCCATTACCCTTTCCAGCTTTGAGCCCGTGCGCCGGGAAGTGGCCAGGGTGGCCCTGGAAAAGCTGATCTCCGACGGGCGTATCCACCCCACCCGCATTGAGGAAACCGTGGAGCGGGCCCGCCGGGAGGTGGAATCTACCATTAAGCAGGAGGGCGAACGGGCGGTGCTGGAGGTGGGCGTGAACGGCGTGCACCATGAGCTGGTCAAGCTTTTGGGCCGGCTGCGCTACCGCACCAGCTACGGCCAGAACGTGCTGAACCACTCGCTGGAGGTGGCCTTCCTCTCCGGCATGATCGCCTCGGAACTGGGGCTGAACCCCACGGTGGCCAAGCGGGCCGGGCTGCTCCACGACATTGGCAAGGCTTTGGACCACGAGATGGAGGGCTCTCACGTACAGATAGGCGTGGAGGTGGCCAAGCGCTACAAGGAGAGCGAGGCCGTGGTACACGCCATTGCCGCCCACCATGGCGACGTGGAGGCCAAGACCATTGTGGCCTGCATTGTCCAGGCTGCCGACGCCATTTCGGCCGCAAGGCCGGGGGCCCGGCGGGAAAACCTGGAAAACTACATCAAACGCCTGGAGAAACTGGAGGAGCTGGCCTCGTCTTTCGACGGGGTGGAAAGCTGCTATGCCATCCAGGCAGGCCGGGAGATCCGCATTATGGTGCGGCCTGAGGCGGTGACGGACGAGCAGATGACCCTGCTGGCCAGGGATATCTGCAAAAAGATAGAAGCTGACCTGGACTACCCGGGGCAGATCAAGGTAAATATGATTCGGGAGAGCCGGGCGGTGGATTATGCCAAATAGCCCGGCCTGGTTGGGCGCGCTGTGAAAGGCGCGCCCTTTTTCAGTAGAGGTGTTTTTTATGGTTACGATTCTCTGTGTGGGGGATGTGGTGGGCAGCATTGGCTGCGATTTCCTGCGCCAGCGGCTGCCCGGCCTTAAGCGGCTGAAGGGCGTTGACCTGTGTATTGTCAACGGGGAAAACAGCGCGGACGGCAACGGCATTACCCCGAACTCGTTGCGCCACCTGCTGGACAGTGGCGCGGACGTGGTTACCACCGGCAACCACAGCTTTCGGCGCAAGGAAAGCTACCCCCTGTATGACAGCACGGAAAACCTGCTACGCCCGGCCAATTACCCGGCCGCGGCCCCCGGCCACGGGCTGTATATTGCCGACCTGGGCCGGGTGCAGGTGGCGGTTTTTAACCTGATAGGCACGGTTTACCTGGAGAGCCTGCGCTCGCCTTTTGAGGCGCTGGACCAACTGCTGGCCACCCCCGGCCTGCCCCGGCTGCGGGTGGTGGACTTTCACGCCGAGGCCACCGGGGAAAAGCGGGCTTTGGGCTTTTACGCCGACGGGCGGGTGACGGCCTTTTTTGGCACCCACACCCATGTGCCCACTGCCGACGGCTGCCTGCTGCCCAAGGGGACCGGCTACCTGACGGACGCGGGCATGACCGGGCCGGTGGACTCGGTGCTGGGGGTTAAGCCGGAGATCATCATTGGCCGGTATACCACCAAGATGCCCGCCCGCTTTGAACTGGCCGGCGGCCCCTGCCGCATGGACTGCGTCCTGTTTACCGGGGACGAGCGCACCGGGCTGTGTACGGCGGTGGAACGGCTGACGCTGACGTAGGGGTGTGGGGGGGGGGGGTGTTTTGGCCTCCGGCGGCTTAGGGGCGCTGCCCCTAAGAACCCCGCCACCTTTGAAAAGGTGGACGAAACTTTTATTGTTTGCCCGTTTGAAAAGGGCGAGGGACACCGGCTACTTGGCGTAGCCAAGGTAGAGCGGCCGTCACGAGCCGGCCGAACCGGCAGGTGAGAAGATGAAACCTTTGCGATTTGTTTGCCGGGGTCTTGTTTTTGAACTCTTCGTTTTGGACGTGCGCTAATTTTGCCCTGTACTTGTATTTTTGGAAATTCTGTGCTACAATAAGGTAAAAAGGTGTTTGTACGGCCGGCATGGACGCCGCCATGCCGCGTATTGGTTGCGTACTCATAAGATAAGGATGTGTTTTCCATGATTCAAGGCGCCCAGCTTAAAAACGCGATTATTTCCGGCTCGAACAATATTGCCAAATACAGGAAACAGGTGAACGACCTGAATATTTTCCCGGTGCCGGACGGCGACACCGGCTCCAATATGTCCATGACCATGGAGGCCGCTGTGGCTGAACTGAAGAAACTTTCTGACACGGACAGCGTGGCCCAGGTTGCCAAGACCGCTGCCTCTGCCATGCTGCGGGGGGCCAGGGGGAACTCGGGGGTTATCCTCTCGCTGCTGTACAGGGGGATTGCCAGGGGGCTGGCCGAGGTGGAAACTGCGGGGCCGGAGGACTTGGTGCGCGCCCTGGAACTGGGCGTGGAGGAGGCCTACAAGGCCGTTACCCGCCCCACCGAGGGCACGATTTTGACGGTGGCCAGGGTGGCTGCCGAGTTCGGCCGGGACGCCCTTAACCACGGGACGGAGGAGCCGGAGCGGGTTTGGGACGCGGTTTGTATGGGCGCGGCCCAGGCGCTGGAGGAAACCCCCGAACTGCTGCCTGTGCTGAAACGGGCCGGGGTGGTGGACGCCGGCGGCCAGGGGCTTTGCCTGATTTTTGAGGGGATGCTCAGCGTTTTGCGCAGCGGGATTATCCTGGAGTCCGGGATATCGGAGGAGGAGCGGGCCCAGGAAACCGCGGAGTTCTTCCGCAATGCCGCCGCTACCTTTGACGGGGAGATCCACTTTACCTATTGCACGGAATTTATTGTGGGGCGGGACCCGGATGTGGCCAAAGACCCGTTGGAGCTGCGGCTTTACCTGGAAACCATAGGCGACTGTGTACTGGTGGCGGACGACGAGGAGATCATCAAGGTACACGTGCACACCGAAAACCCCGGCGACGCCTTGCAGAGCGGCCTGCAATACGGCCAACTGCTCAGTGTGAAAATTGAGAATATGAAGGAGCAGCACCGTCAACTGCACAGGGGGGACGCCCCTGTGGAGGAAGAGCCTGCCCCCGCGCCCGCGCCCGCGCGGCAGGAACCCACCGGGGAACTGGGCTTTGTTTCGGTGGCGGCGGGCGAGGGCCTGCGGAGCCTTTTTGCCGAACTGGGCTGCGCGGTGGTGGTCAGCGGCGGGCAGACCATGAACCCCAGCACCGAGGATATCCTGGGCGCTGTGCTGGCTACCCCTGCCAAAAAGGTGTTTGTGCTGCCCAACAACAAGAACATCCTGATGGCGGCGGAGCAGACCATCCCCTTGGCGGACGACCGGGAGGTTATTGTGCTGCCCACCCGGACCATCCCCCAGGGCCTGGCCGCTATGCTGGCCGTGGACCCGGACGCCGGTGTGGAGGAAAACCACGCCGCCATGCTGGAAGCCGCGGGCCATGTGGACACCGGCCTTGTGACCTTTGCGGCCAGGGACTCGGAGTTTGGCAGCGAGGCCATTCGCCGGGGGGACATTTTGGGGCTGAAGAACGGCAAGCTGCACTATATCGAGAAGGACCCGGTGGCTACCTGCGTACGGGTGGCCCGCTCCCTCTCCACCAAGCAGACCTCCTTTATCACCCTGATTTACGGCGAGGGCATTACCGCCGAGCAGGCACAGGAGGCCAAACGCCAACTGGCGGCCAAGGTGCACGCGGATGTGGAGATCACCTTGGTGAACGGGGGCCAGCCGGTTTACTACTTTATCGTTTCGGTGGAATAAGGCAGGCGGCAAAAAAAGAGAGGGCAAAAGCCCTCTCTTTTGTGTTTTTGGGGGACGCTGGCTGGCCCGATGTGGCGAATGTGGTGAATGTGCCGGGTCTGTCCAAAGCAAGGTTTCGGTGAACAAACAGTAAAAGTTTCGTCGTCTCACCTGCCGGTTCGGTCGGCTCGTGACGGCCACCCCCGGTGGCCCTCGCCCTTTTCAAAGGTGGTGGGGTTTTTAGGGGGCGACAATCGCCAGTGGCGATTTCCCGTCGCCGACCGAGGCGGCAGCCGAGAATCAACGCCCACGCCGAAGGCCATAATTTCGTCAAAAATGCTCGGACCGGCGGGGGTGGCTTTTACATACAGACTTCGTCCCGGCGCAGGGAGCCCAGGTAGACCGGCGCATGGGCGTTTAGCAGCTCCCGCACCCGGCCCCGGAGTTGCAGGGGCACCAGGGGCAGGTTTTCCGCCTCCTCAGCCGTGACCCACAGGCTGCCGGTCTGCTGGAAGTCCAGCTCCGCGCAGGCTTGCGCCGCGCCGGGCAGGACTTTGACCAGGAAAATGTGCATACAACGGTGGCAGTACTGGGGGTACCGCGCCCGCATCCCTTCGTCGGTGAAGATTTCTTCTGCCAGGGCGGCGAAACGCACCGGCTCTACGGTGAGGCCGGTTTCCTCCAGCACCTCCCGGATGACGGCTTCCTCCATGGTTTCATAGGGGTGCTGCCCGCCGCCGGGCAGGTCGTAGTAGCGCTCGCCGGTGCTGGTCAGGTGGCTGTTCAGCAGCAGCCGGCCGTTTTGGTAAACCAGCGCTTTGGCGGAGTTGCGTATGGCGCTCATATGTAGCGGTCACTTCCTTTCTTCCGGTTCTTCGGTGTTTGGGGCGGGCGCCGGTTTCTTTCGGGCTTTCCCGATCAGCAGCCGCGCCATGCCCGCCGCCGCCAGCAGGGCCCCCACGCCCATGGCTATATACAGGTTCTTGTATTCGGCCCAGGTCAGGTTGTTACTGATCAGTTTTTACGCGGCGTCCACGTGGCCGTCACAGTAGAATGCCTGGAAGGCATCATAGCTTTTTTTAACCGGGCTGTCGTACTCTTTCCACTCTTATTTGGTTTCTATTTTGGCCTGCCAGGGCCCGCAAGCGGAGCCGGGCTATGCTTTCTCCGCTATGCTGAAGAGCAGGTTGCGGGTGTCCCCCCAGCCCAGGCAGGGGTCTGTGATGGACTTGCCGTATACCCGCTGGCCCCCAATGGGCTGGCAGCCCTCTTCCAGGTAGCTTTCGATCATCACGCCTTTGACCAGCTTACGCAGGGCCGGGTTGTAGCCGCGGCTGTGGAGCACCTCGCTGACGATGCGCACCTGTTCCCTGTATTTTTTGTCGGAGTTGGAGTGGTTTACGTCCACGATGACCGCCGGGTTTTGCAGCTCCCGCTGGCCGTACAGCTCCCACAGGCGCATGAGGTCCTCGTAGTGGTAGTTGGGCACGCAGGTGCCGTATTTATCTACGCCGCCCCGCAGAATGGCGTGGGCCAGGGGGTTGCCGGTGGTGGTGGCGTCCCAGCCGCGGTAGAGGAAATTGTGGGAACTTTGGGCTGCCTGGATGGAGTTGAGCATGACCGCCAGGTCGCCGCTGGTGGGGTTTTTCATGCCTACCGGGATATCCATGCCGCTGGCCGTCAGCCGGTGCTGCTGGTTCTCTACCGACCGGGCCCCCACGGCCTCGTAGCACAGCACATCGTCCAGATAGCTGCGGTTTTCGGGGTACAGCATTTCGTCAGCGGCGGTGAGGCCGCACTCTTCCATCACCCGGATGTGCATACGCCGGATGGCGATGATGCCCTCCAGCAGGTCCGGGGCCCGGTCCGGCGAGGGCTGGTGCAGCATACCCTTGTACCCCTGCCCGGTGGTGCGGGGCTTGTTGGTGTACACCCGGGGGATCAGCACCAGCCGGTCTTGGACCGCCCTGTTTAACTCTGCCAGACGGTGCACGTACTCCAGCACCGCCTCCGGGTCGTCGGCCGAGCAGGGGCCTACAATCACCAGGAATTTGTCGGATTTGCCCTCAAATACCGCCCGGATCTCCCTGTCCCGCGCCGCCTTCATGGCCTGCGTTTCCGCCGCTAACGGGTATTGCGCCTTTAAATCCGCCGGCGCCGGCAACTGCCTGTTTCGTTCCATGGACATTGCTTACACTTCCTTACACTGTTCTTTAAGACCTTGAGGCTCCGCCTCAAACTCCGCCAGGGACTAAGGCCGTCCCTGGACCCGGCCTAGCCGTTACCGGCCGCCCTATGGCCGCAAGGCTGATGCTCGACCGTTGGCGAGTTAAGGGCCTTTGTTTTTTCTTTTTTTATTTCTTATTTCTATTTTCTTTTTCTTTTTTTGCTTTCATAGCGCTTGCGCCTCAGCATAAGCTGAAAAAATCAATTAAAAAAATTGTCATTTTATTAATAGACTACGAATGCCGCGTGCCGTAAGCCCTCATCGACCAAGCTGTTTGTGCGCGGGCATAAAAGTCTTTGAAGATTCTTAAGAAACTTTCTTCAGAAAGTTTCTTAAGCCGCCGGAGGCACTAAAGGAGGCACTGGGAGCAAGCAGTCAACAAACGCTGACACGGCCGGTTTTGGCGTCCAGGGTGACTACGGCGCCGGCTTTCAGGATACGGGTGGCGTGGTGGGCGCCGGTGATGACGGGCTTATCCATGGCCAGGCCCGCAATGGCGGCATGGGTATTCTGCCCGGCCTGCTCGGTGATGATACCGGAGGCCCGGCGCATAAAGTTCACGATGGAGTTATCGGTTTCGGGCACCACGATGATGTCGCCGTCCCTGAACCGGGCCGGGAGGTCCGCCAGGTGCCTGCACACGCACAGCCGGGCGGAAACGGCTTTTTCCGTGACCCCCTGCCCGGTGAGCAGCACATGGCCCACCACGTGGACCTTCATCATGTTGGTGGTGCCGGAAACGCCCAGGGGCATACCCGCCGTGATGACCACGATATCGCCGCTGTGCACCACCCCCGCCTGCTGGGCGGCGTCCACCGCGTGGTCGAAGAGGGCGTCGGTGTCCTGCTCCTCGGCGATGAGCAGGGGGGTGACGCCCCAGGAGAGGTTCAACTGCCGGCAGACGTTCTCCGCGGTGGTGCAGCCCACAATGGGGTACAGGGGGCGGAACTTGCTGAGCTGCCGGGCCGTTACGCCGGACTTGGTTACGGTGATGATGGCCTTGGCCTCCAGGTCGTGGGCGGTGGTGCAGGTGGCGTGGGAGATGGCGTTGGTCACGTCAAAGGCCACGTCGCTGTTATCCCGTGAGTTGAACCGGTGGATATAGTCGATGCTTTCCTCGGCCTTTTGGGCGATGTGCACCATGGTTTCCAGGGCCTCTACCGGGTACTGGCCCGCGGCCGTTTCACCGGAGAGCATGATACAACTGGTGCCGTCATAGATGGCGTTGGCCACGTCGGTGGCCTCGGCCCGGGTGGGGCGGGGGTTTTTCATCATGCTGTCCAGCATTTGCGTGGCCGTAACCACCTGCTTGCCGGCCATATAGCACTTTTTGATCAACTGCTTTTGCAGCACCGGCACGTCCTGGAAGGGGATCTCTACGCCCATATCCCCCCGCGCCACCATGATACCGTCCGCTACCCGGAGGATCTCGTCTATGTTCTCCACGCCCTCCATATTCTCGATTTTGGCGATGATGTTGATGGTATGGCATTTGTACTCTTTGAGGATCTGGCGGATCTCCAGAATATCGGCGGCGGTGCGGGTGAAGGAGGCGGCGATGAAGTCAAAGCCGTTCTCAATGCCGAAAATGATGTCTGCCCGGTCCCGCTCACTGATAAAGGGCATGGACAGCTTGGTGCCCGGCACATTGATGCCCTTATGGTTGGACACCCGGCCGCCGTTGACTACCGTGCACACAATGTCCGTTTCCGAAACCCGCTGGGCCTTCATCTCCACCAGGCCGTCGTCGATCAGTACCCGCGCGCCGGGTTGCAGGTCCCTGGGCAGGCCCTGATAGCTGATGGACACGGCTTTGCTGTCCCCGGGCACCTCCCGTGTGGTGAGGGTGAAACTGTCCCCGGCTTTCAGCTCGACGGGGCCGTCCTGGAAGTTCCCCACCCGGATCTCCGGGCCCTTGGTGTCCAGGATGGTGGCGATGGGCAGGCCCAGTTCCTCCCGCAGCCGGACGACCGCATCCAGCTTGTGGCGGGCGTCCCCGTGGTCCAGGTGGGAAAAGTTGAACCGGGCCGCGTTCATGCCGCCCAGCATCAGCCGCCTGAGGACGGTTTCATCCTCGGTGGCGGGGCCCAGGGTACAGATGATCTTGGTCTTGCGTGTCATGGCGAACACTCCTTTATTAAGATGATGGCGGGTAAGGCCGGGTGATAGCTGCAAGGCGATTGGTAAACTTGCTTTGCTGGTTTTAATATTATAGCACAGAAAGACGGTTATTTAAATCCCCCATTTCCTTAATTTTCCCGTTTCCCGGCCGATTATATAGAAAAGGAGGGGAATCTTTATGGAACTGAATATGCAGGGCGGGATCCGCCGCCAGGCGGCGGCCACGCAGGCCCAGCGGCCCGGCGCGGCCCCTACCCGGCCGGAAACACAGGCCACCGTGAAACAGGGGCAGCCGGCCAGGGAGGATAAGCTGGAGCTTTCCCCGGAGGCTTTGGCGTTTTTAGAGGGCCAACCGGAATCTGCCGGGGCTGCCGGGGACGCCCCCCAGGAGGGCGGCAGCCAAGCGCCCCTCTCCCCCGCGGAGAAACGCCAGCAGGCCCAGGCGGAAAAATTGAAAACCGCCAAACAGATGCTGGACATCCTGCGGGAGCAGAGCGCCCAAATGAAGGAGCAGAACGAAAAGCAGGCCGAGGCCATGAAAAAGGCCATGGACAAAATGAAGAAGTGTATGCGCATTGCCCGGAACATCAGCAAGGGCCACAAGGTGCCCCATCAGGACGAAAAGTACCTGCTGGAGAACGACCCCAAAGCCTATATGATGGCCGTTATGATGCGGATGATGGAAGAGGAGAAGAAAAAGGTTAAGTCGGAACTGGACGAGGAGGACGCCCGCAACGAAACCCAGGAGGCCGGCCCTGTGGAGGGCGCCGGCGCCGTGGAGGGCGGCGGGGAAATATGCGTAGACGCCCCCGCAGAAGTGAGCGTGGAATAGGAGGCCCCCATGAGTATTGCAGTGAACCTGTACTACACCGGCACCAACGGCAGCGCCCGCCGATTTGTACAGGAGATGGAGGAGAGCGGTACCGCCGGGCTGATCCGCCAGGAGCCGGGGAATCTGCGCTATGCGTACTTCTGCTCCCTTAGCGACCCGGAAACAGTTTTGCTGGTGGACATATGGGAGGACCAGCAGGCCATTGACCGCCACCACGCCAGCCCCATGATGGCCACCCTGGCCCGGCTGCGGGAGAAATATGACCTGCATATGCGCGTGGAGCGCTTTGTGCCCGATGAAGGCGGCATACCGGACCAGGACTGCCGGTTTATTCGGAACTGAAAATCAAAACAAAGAAAAAGGCCCCCTCCTACGGCGGAGGGGGGCTTTTTTGCGTGTTGGGTTTCGGGGCGGTCAATCTTCCCCCAGCACGTCCCAGGGGGTGAGCATACCCAGCAGGGGCTGGTCGGGCTTGCCGTCCTCGGTGATAAAGATCACGGAAACCCGCTTGTTGCGGCCCCGCACCTGCTCAAACTGCTGGCGCACATAGATGTACGTGGCATCGGCCGGGACGAACTCGTAATTCTCCGCGTGCTCCGTTACGGCCAGATAGCCCTTTAGGTCTTTGATGGTTGCCTCCGGGTCCAGCCCCTTGCCCCGCCTGCGCAGCAGGAAACGGAACACCGAACCCACACTGAACACCCCGTAAAAGCGGTCGCCTTTCATCACCGGCACATGGGAATAGCCGTTTTTGTCCATCAGTTCCATCACCCGCAGCACCCGTTGGTCCGGGCCCACCTTCAACACCCGCTCGGCCTTTGTGGCGTAGTCGATGGCTAGGGGCGGCCGGCTTACAAACTCCAGGGCATCCCGCAGGGCCTGCACCACCGGCTGGGAGGGCACCACCACCGGCTGGCCGTCCAGATTGGCGCTGTGGGCCATCAGGTTGCGTATATGCCGGCAAAGGTCCAGCTTATCCCGCACCGGCGCGCTCTCGTAGTCTTTGATGAACTCGTACACCGCGCTGGTGTAGTGCCGCCGGGCGTTGCGGTACTTTTCATCCAGCACGTCTTCTATCTGCTTGTAAAGATCCAAGAACAGCTCCACTCTCTCCTGGTTCTCCATGTCACTGCCTCCTTGCCTGTGTTGTGGCGGGCAGGCCCAGCGCTTTGGCCAGGTCCTGGCTGCCGTAGCCCAGCCCGTTCAGCGCTTGCAAGAGCCCGTTGGCCGAGAGCCTTTCCGGCAGGCCCAGGGCCTGTTGCAGCCGCCGGCGTTTGGCGGCGCTATCCGCCCCGCCGCTGAGCCCCAGCTCGTATAAGGTTGCCTTGGTCAGCGGCGCGTGGCCTGTGTCCTGGCCGGGGGGATCCTCTTCCTCCTCAAAGGTGGCGCCCGCCCGGCGCAGGCAGTCCAGGAGCACCCCGGCGGGCATCCCCTCTACCCCCAGTTTCCCTTCTTTGGAGGGCTTGGCCTTCCGCCGCTCTTTGCCGTATACGTCCGGGATATAGGCGTGCCTGACCTGCCGGGGCGGCAGGCACTGGCTGAGCCGGCTGCGGATGAGGAACCCGGCCCCGTCGCTGTCTGTGAGGATAATAACGCCCCGGCTTTCCGCCAGCCGACGGATCAGCTCCATCCGCCGGGCATCCTTGAAAATTTGAAAGCCCCCGGTTTCCACAATGGTTGCCTCTACCAAACCGGCCAGCCGGGCCTTGTCACAGCGGCCCTCCACCACCAGGGCCTCCCGCAGCCGGACCATCAGGCGGCCTCTTTCTGGGCTGCCAGCAGCAACTGGGCGACCAGCCGCTCCAGGACCGTCCGCTTTTCCAGCGGGGAGCCCTTCAGCGCCAGGTCGGCCTCCAGCAGCAGGTCCAGGCAGGCTTTTAGGGCGGGGGTGGAGAAGTACCGCAGCGAGCGCTGCGCTTTTTTTACCCGGAAGTCGTTGTAGCGTTTCTCCGGGGTGTATGCCTTGATGTCCTGGGGGGTTTTGCCGCTTTCCAGGGCCATTTTCACCCGGAACATATCCATGTAGGGGATCAGCATGGTGCTAAGGATGCCCACCTCGTCCTCCTTTTGCTCAAAAAGCAGGGCCAGCAGCTTGTATGCCTGCGCCGGTTTGCCTTCTATCACCGCGTCTGTCATGGCGAACACGGTGGTTTCCAGGCTTTTGTGGACCAGCGCCTCTACCGTTTCCGGGGTGATCTCCTTTTCCCCCCGGCCCAGGGTGTAGGCGCAGAGTTTTTCCAGCTCATTGCGCAGCATATGCATATCTTTGCCCACATATTCGAGGAGCCGGTCCGCGGCCTGCCGGGACATACCGCAGCCCTGCCGCCCGGCCCGCTCCAGCAGGCCGCGGCGGAGTTCCGGGGCCTCCCGCCGGGCAAAGCGCACCACGGCGCCTACTTTCTCCGCCTTGTCCAGCAGCTTTTGCCAGGGGCTTTTCCCCTTTTTGGCCCCCTTCCCCTGCCCTTTCCGATCCTTGGGCTGCTCCAGATCCAGCGTGGGGTAAAACAGCACCAGCGTGGTGGTTTCCGGCAGGTCGTCCAGCAGCTCATGGAGTTTGGCCAGTTCGGCCGCAGGTTTGTCGTTTGGGTTAAAGTCCGCCACGGCCACGCACTTGCGCCCTGCCATAAAGGGCATGGCCAGCACCGCGTCGGCAATGCTGTCTACCGGCGTTTCGCCGGCCAGTTGCTGGCAGTTGAATGCCTGGACGCCCTCGCCCCCGGCTTTTTCCATCAGCCGCCGGGCCTCCCGGCGCACCAGCAGTTTTTCTTCGCCGGCCAGCAGGTACAGCCGGGCCAGATCCCCCTGCGCTACCTGTTTGCGCAGTTCCTGTTCCGATATGGCAGGCACTTCCTGATCCCTCCTTGGGTGGGGCGCGGGCCGTATGGCTTTCGGCCGGCGCCCTTTTTATGGTGGCTGGGCATGGGGGTTAACCCTCCAGGGTAATAATATGCCGGGGGCAGGCTTCGGCGCACTTACCACAGCCGGTGCATTTCTCCGGGTCTACCTGGGCCAGGCCGTTTTGTACGGTGATGGCGCCCGCCTCACAGGTCTTCTGGCACTTCATACAGCCGATGCAGCCCACCTGGCAGCTTTGCATGGTGGCCTTGCCTTTGTCGCAACTGGAGCAACGGACCACGGCCATTTTTTTAACCGGCGCGATACGGATGAGCCCCTTGGGGCAGGCCGGCACGCATTGGCCGCAGGCCACGCACTTGTCCCGGTCTATGACCGCCACCCCATTGCAGACCCGGATGGCCCCGTACCCGCAGGCGGCTGCGCAATCGCCCAGGCCCAGGCAGCCGAACCGGCAACTGGAAGCCCCGCCGTTGAGCAGGGAAGCCGCCGTACAGCCCGGCAGGCCGTCGTAGTCCATTTTGCTTTGGGTGTGGTCATGGCTGCCCATGCAGTGCACAAAGGCGGCCTTGGGGACCATGGCCACGGCGCCGGCGCCCAGGATCTCCCCGCACTGGGCCGCCACCGCCGCCCCGCCGGGGGAGCACAGCCCGGGCTGGGCCTCGCCCTTGGCCATGGCCGCCGCGTAGCCCGGACAGCCCGAATACCCGCAGGCGCCGCAGTTGGCCCCCGGCAGGACAGCCTCCAGGGCCTCGGCCTTTTCGTCTTTGGGCACGGCCATTACAATGGAGGCCACCGCCAGCACCACCCCGGCCAGCAGGCCGATGGCGCCTACGATCAAAATCGGTGTTACTATTTCCATTCCAATCACGTTCCTTTCCGGGGATGGCCCCGAAGTTTTCTTTTTAGCCCGCCAGCCGGTCTACCACGCCGTTAAAGCCCAGGAAGGACACGGCCACCAGGCTGGCCGCCACCAGCGTAATGGGCAGGCCCCGGAATGTTTCCGGGATGTCGCAGTCCTCCAGCCGCTCCCGCACGCCGGCAAAGAGCAGCATGGCCACCAGGAAACCTACGCCGGAACCAAAGGCGTTGACCAGCGACTGCAAATAGCCAAAGCTGGGGTCGGCCGCGCCTTTTTCCAGCACCAGCATGGTTACGCCCAGCACGGCGCAGTTGGTGGTGATCAGCGGCAGGTAAATGCCCAGGGAGTTGTACAGGGGCGGCATATATTTGCGCAGCGCCGTTTCCAATAGCTGCACCAGGGCGGCGATTACCAAAATGAACACCAGCGTCTGCAAATACTCCAGCCTGTTAGGCACCAGGATGTAGGTGTAAATGGGCCAGGTAACAGCCGTGGCGATGACCATGACCACGGTTACAGCGCAACTCATGCCAAAGGCAGTGTCCAGCTTTTTGGATACCCCCAAAAAGGGGCAGATGCCCAGAAATTTGTTGAGCACATAGTTTTCTGTTAGGATGGCGGCCAGGAAGATCGCCACCAGGGAACGGATCATTTGCGCGTCCATCAGTTGCCCTCCTTTTTCTCGTTGAGCTTAGAGCAGCCGGCTGCCAGCGGGCAATGGGCACAGCCCAGGCCCGCCGGGGGCTTGCCCTCTTTGCTGAGTTTGCCGGCCAGGGCAATGAGCATACCGAACACGAAGAACCCGCCGGGCGGCAGCAGGAAGATGATGATGGGCTGCATAAACCCGGAGAGCACCGGCAGCCCGAACACCGTGCCCGCGCCCAGCAGCTCCCGGATGATACCCATGCAGAGCATGGCGGCGGTAAAGCCTACGCCCATGCCCAGGCCGTCGATGACAGATGGCAGGATCTTGTTTTTGCTGGCGAACATCTCCGCCCGGCCCAAAATAATGCAGTTAACCACGATAAGGGGCAAAAACACGCCCAAAGCGGTGTCCAGCGCCGGGGAAAAGGCTTTGATAAACATCTGCACAATGGTGACAAAGCCGGCGATTACGGTGATAAAGGCCGGGATGCGCACCTTGTTGGGGATCACGTTGCGCAGCAGGGAGATCACCGCGTTGGAGCACACCAGCACAAAGGTGGTGGCCGCCCCCATGCCGATGGCGTTGCTGGCGGCGGTGGTAACGGCCAGCGTGGCGCAGCAGCCCAGCATCAGCCGCAGCACCGGGTTTTCGATGATAATGCCTTTGGTAAACGTGGGCCAAAGGCCCTTTTTCTTCTCCATTCTCAGTTGCCCCCTTCCGAAACGTATAGGCTTTGGTACTGCGCAATGGCCAGGTTAACCGCGTTGGTGACGGCGGCGCTGGTGATGGTGGCACCGGTCATGGCCTGGATTTCCCCTTCGCCGGGGGTTTGGAACTTAACCACCCCGATACCGCCCGCGCTGCCGGCTATCGGCTGCTTGTACTGGTCCCGGAATGCCTCTTTTTCGGCGTTGGCCCCCAGGCCGGGGGTTTCCCCGTGGCTGAGGATGACCACGCCGGTAATGCCGCCCTGTGCGCTGATGCCGGTCATCACCCGGATGGTGCCGCCGTAGCCTTTGCTCTCTGTTTCGAACACATAGCCTACGACCTGGCCGGCGCTGTCCAGGCCGGCGTGGTGGCCGTCTTTTTCCTCAAAACTTTCGGCCCCGGGCAGCACCACCATGCGGCTCTCCTCCGCCTTTTGGGCGGCGGCCTGGGCGATGCGGTCCTGGGTAAGCAGGTTGGTGCCTGCCAGGGCCGCGGACACCGCCACGCAGATCACCAGCAGAATGGCGGCGGGTTTTAGGACCTCCTTCACGTTCATGGGGCGACCCCCTCCTTTTTCGTTTTCTTGGGCGAGCCAAAGGCCCGTGGCTTTATGTAGCGCTCGATGAGGGGGGTGATGATGTTCATCAGCACAATAGAGTAGCTGACCCCTTCCGGCAGGGAGCCGAACGCCCGGATGATCACGGTTAAAAGGCCGCAGCCAATGGCGAATACCAGCCGGGCCCAGAAGTACAGGGGGCTGGTGGTGTAGTCGGTAGCCATAAAGAAGGCCCCCAGCATGAGCCCGCCAGCCAGCAGGTCGAAGAGCGGGTCCCGGCCCAGAACCACCGAGAACACCGCCACGGTGGCCAGATAGGTGACGGGGATCACCGGGCTGATGACTTTACGGACGATCAGGTACAGCCCGCCGATGAGGATGGCCAGGGCACAGGTCTCCCCCAGGCAGCCGCCGTGTACGCCCAGCAGCATATCCAGATAATTGGGCCAGCCAGCGCCGCCGTTTTGGGCATAAGCGGCCAAAGGAGTGGCCGTGGTGACGGCGTCGGCGGTGGCGCTGTAGTCAAAGGCCGCCGTCCAGTGGGTCATGGGCGCGGGGAAGGAGTTCATCAGCACAATGCGGGCGGTGAGGGCCGGGTTTACAAAGTTCTGGCCAATGCCGCCGAACATCTGCTTGACCACCACGATGGCGATCACGCCCCCAAAGGCGGCCATCAGCGGATTGATGGTGACGGGCAGGTTTAGGGCCAGCAGCAGGCCCGTGACCACCGCGGAAAGGTCGCCGATGGTCTGGGGGCGTTTCATGGCTTTGCGGGACAGGTACTCGCTGAGCACACAGCTCAGCACGGTCACGGCAATCACCAGCAGCGCCCGGGGGCCGAAGATCACCACCGACGCAATGGCCGCCGGGCACAGGCCGATGATCACGTCCAGCATAATGTTGTGGGTGGTTTTCCGCCCGTTAAAATGCGGGGAGGAAGAAACGGTCAGTTTGTCCATCGTATCAAGTCCTTTCTTGTGGGGGAATGGGAAGGCCGCCGGCGCTGTACGTAGGCGTTTGCCGGTACCCGCACAAGCGGGGGCGGCCGTTTCGTGGCCGGGGCAAACGCCGGGGTTTGAACGGAGGGCGCAGCCCTCCGTTCAATACCCACGGCGGCTCAAGAACCTTTCTGAAGAAAGGTTCTTGAGAATCTCCAAAGACTTTTATGCGCCCCGGCGCCGGTGCTGTGGGGACACGGTTGGTCTGATTTTTTGGCGGGTAATGGCGTACTTTTTTTATTTTTTCTTCTTGTTTATTTTTTCTTCCGCCGGCGCTGTACGTAGGCGTTTGCCGGTACCCCGCACAAGCGGGGGGCGGCCGCTTCGTGGCCGGGGCAAACCATTGGGTTACTTTTTCTGGCCGGCTTTCCTTACATAGGCCTTGCCCAGGCGGATGCTTTGCACCAGCCGCCTGCCTGCCGGGCAGGAGAACGCGCAGCAGCCGCACTCCATGCAGGTCATCACGTCCAGCTCCAGCAGGGTTTCCACGTCTTTCTTTTCGGCCGCTTTCTCCAGCTTGGTGGGCATCAGGTTCATGGGGCAGGCTGCCACGCACCGCCCGCAGCGGATGCACGCCGTGGTTTCGTATAGCTTGGCCTCGTTCTCGTCAAAGGCCAGGATGGCGTTGTTTTGCTTTAATATGGGCAGCTCGTCCCCGGTAATGGCAATGCCCATCATGGGCCCGCCCATCAGCAGTTTTTTGGGCTGGGCCCGATAGCCGCCGCAGAACGCCATCACGTCTTTAATGGGCGTGCCAATGGGCACGATCACGTTTTTCGGCTCCTTGACCGCCGAGCCGTCAACGGTGACGCGCTTTTTCGTCAGGGGCATACCCGTGCGCATATAGCTGGCCAAAAAGGACACCGAGGCTATGTTCATCACCAGGCAGCCTACGTCGGCGGGCAGGCCCCCGGCAGGCACCATGCGGCCGGTGCACGCCTGCACCAGCACCTTTTCCGCCCCCTGGGGGTAACGGCTTTGCAGGGCCAGCACCCGCACCTCGTCCTGGGGGTCCATCTGGGGGTTATCGGCAATTTCGGTGAGCTTGGCGATCACGTCCGGCTTGTTGTCCTCTACGGCGATGAGCACCCGGTGCACGTCCAGGATCTCTTTTACCTTGTAGACCCCGTCCAGGACGTTTTTGCCGTTCTCCAGGGCTTCCCGGTGGTCGGACGTTACGTAGGGCTCGCACTCGGCCACGTTGATGATCAGCGTGTCAATACGCTTGCCTTCGGGCACGTTCAGCTTAACATGGGCGGGGAAACCCGCGCCCCCCAAACCCACCAGCCCCGCTGCCCGGGCGGCGTCTGCCAAAGCCTGTTTGCCGGTGATGGCCGCCGGGGGCCGGATAGCCGGGTCCGGCTCCATCAGCCCGTCCGACTCGATCACCACCGCCTCTACCGGGCGGTCGCCGGTCAGCATGACCTGTGCCACCTCTACCACCGTGCCGGAAACAGAGGCGTGTACCGGCGCGCTTACATAGGCGTCGCTGTCGCCCACCAACTGGCCCAGATACACATGGTCGCCTTTTTTTACCACCGGCTTACAGGGCGCGCCGATGTGCTGCTGCATGGGCAGCACCACCCGCGCAGGGGGCGGCATGACCACCGACTCGGCCTGCCACGTATTTTTATGATGGGGCACCGGCGCGCCACCGTGGGTATGATAGGGGCGTTTGGGGAATTGCTCCTTCCTATCCTGCATAATAGCCACGATCCTTTCGTTTGGTAATAGTTCCTCCATAGGCTGTTCGAAAAAAATTCACAAATCTATTTTACCTCAAAACCGCCGGCATTGCAACCACGAACCGCCTGTCTGCCGATAAAATCTTCGCCCGGCCAGAGAAAAAGCAGGCCCCCTGAAAACCCAGGGGGCCTGCCAGTGCACTATTTATGTGATGGGATTATTCCGCCGTGGGCTGGGCCCAGTGGGCAAGTAGGGGCAACTGTCCGGCAAAATGGGCCCGTGCCTGTTCCGGGGGGAAGTTTTCGTTGGACATATGCTCTACCAGAAAGTCCAGCAGCTCGTCCATGTTGGCGTAGACGAATTTACCGCCTGTATAGCACCACTTGCAGTAATCCTCGTTCAGGCTGCCGTCTGTTTCCCGGCTGATGCTGCCGTCGTCCAGGGGCATCCCGCAGCACTGGCAGACCAGTTGCCGGGGCGAGCCCAGCAGGGTGTTGATCGATACGTCAAACAGCCGCGACAGGCCCTTGAGGCTTTCCGTGTCCGGTGTGGTTTCCCCGTTCTCCCAGCGGCTTACCGCCTGCCGGGTCACGAACAGCTTTTCCGCCAGGCCCTCCTGGGACAGGCCCGCTTTTTCCCGCAGCCGCAAAATGATCTCCTTTGTTTCCATTTTCCCACGCTCCTTGCCGGATTTCCCCGGGGCGTGCCCGTGTATGTTGTGAACGCGCCCTGATTAGGATACCCTTATTATACCGCCCCGGCCGGGTAAAGTAAAGCAACAGGCTGTTGCGGGGCGCCGCCTTCCCTCTTGCAAAATCCGGCGGCTTGGGCTATACTATACAGGAAAGAAAACCAGTGAAAGGCGGTTATTCTATGGAAAAGCTTATCAGCGGTAAGGTGCGGGAGGTCTACCAGGTTTCGGAGGAGGCCCTTGCCATTGTGACCACAGACCGGGTGTCGGCCTTTGACGTCATTTTGCCCACCCCGGTCCCCGACAAGGGCCGGGTGCTCAACGCCCTGTCCTCTTTCTGGTTCCGGTACACGGCGGATATCGTAAAGAACCACATGATCTCGGAAAACCCGGCCGATATGCCCCCGGAATTGCAGGGGGACGCCTTTGCCGGGCGCACCGTTTTGGTGAAGAAACTGAAGATGCTCCCCTTTGAGTTTATCATCCGGGGCTATCTTTTCGGCTCCATGTGGAAGGAGTACCGGCAGACCGGCGGGTTCTGCGGCAAGCCCCTTCCGGCCGGGATGCAGCAGGCTGAAAAGCTGCCCGAACCGGTCCTGACCCCTTCCATCAAGGCCGAGGAGGGCCATGACGTGAACGTATCTTTGGCGTACATGGAAGAAAAGCTGGGCGCGGAACTGGCCCACAAGGTCTGCGACGCGGCGCTGGCCCTTTACAAGCGCTGCTATGACTACGCCTATGAGCGGGGCATTATTATTGCGGACACCAAGTTTGAATTCGGCCTGGACGAGGACGGCGGGCTGGTGGTGGCGGACGAAGTGCTGACCCCGGACAGCAGCCGCTTTTGGAGCCGGGACGCCTACCGGCCCGGTACCTCCCCGGAAAGCTTTGACAAGCAGTACCTGCGGGACTGGCTGACGGACAACGGGCTGGACGGCAAAACCCCGCCCCCGGAACTGCCCGCCCATGTGGTGGAGAAAACCCGGTTGAAATACCTGGAGTGCCGGGACCGCCTGGTGCCCGGAGCGTGAGCCGGATGTTCCGTTTGCTGGTGGTGGACGACGAAGAGCGCATCCGGGGGCTTATTCGCAAATACGCGGAGTTTGAGGGCCACCAGGTGACAGAGGCCAAAAACGGCATGGAGGCTGTGGAGTTCTGCCGCCGTACCCCCGAAGCCTTTGACCTGGTGATTATGGATGTGATGATGCCGGAACTGGACGGTTTCTCCGCGGCCGCCGAGATCAAAAAAACCTGCGCGCTGCCCATCCTCATGCTCTCGGCCAGGGGGGAGGAGTATGATAAGATACACGGCTTTGAGCTGGGCGCCGACGACTATGTGGTCAAGCCCTTCTCCCCCAAGGAACTGATGCTGCGGGTAACGGCCATTATGAACCGGGTGCGCCCCGCTGCCCAAAAGCCCCGGCAGGTGGAGGTTTTTGAGGGCCTTTCCATTGACTTTGACGCAAGGCTTGTGACGGTGGACGGGGAACGGGTGGAACTCTCCCCCAAAGAGTATGAATTGCTTAGCTATCTGGTGCGCAACAAGGGCCTGGCCCTGACCAGGGAGATGCTGCTGACCAATGTGTGGGGCTATGACTTTTACGGCGACGACCGCACTTTGGACACCCATATCAAGCTGCTGCGCAAACGCCTGGGGCCTTACAGCAGGTATATTGCCACCCTGCGGGGGGTAGGGTACCGGTTTGAGGCCGCCCGTGCTTAGCCGGGCAAAGGCCCCCCGCCGCCCCAAAGCCCCCAGGGGCATCCGGGGGCAGATTGCCCTGGGCTTTGGGCTGTTCGCTTTGGTTACCGTGGCGCTGCTGTGGGTGTTGCAGATCTTCCTGCTCAGCCCCTTCTACCGGGCCATTAAGACGGCGGAGGCCAAAGCCATCTCCCAGGCCGTGGTCCGCCAGTTGGACGGGGACAAGCTGAATGACACGGCCCTGAACCTGGTGATTCAGACCGGGGCCAACGTGTTTGTGTGCGACCCCCTGGGCCGCAGCTATGTGGTATGCCGCCATGCCTACAAGGACAGTTTGGTCTATAACCTCCCCCGGCAGGAACTGGCCCGGCTGTTTGACCAGGTGAACTTGCAGGGCGGGCAGTATACCCGTGTGTTCCAGTCCCGGCTTTCCGGCAGTGAGGACACCCAACTGCTGCTGTACGCCGTTACGGTGCGCACCCCGCTGGGCAACGACCGGCTGGTTGTGGTGGAGGCCGAACTTACCCCCTTGAACTCCACGGTGGAAACCTTGCTGGCACAGCTTTTTTGCCTGACTTTGGTGCTGGTACCCCTGGGGCTGGTTTTGGCGGTGGTGGTTTCCCGGCGGATTGCCCGGCCTTTAACGGAGATCAACGAGGCTGCCAAATCCCTGGGGCAGGGCGACTACGGCCTGCGTTTTGCCGAGAGCGGCCCCAGGGAGGTCAGCGAACTGGCCGCCACCCTGAACTTTGCCGCCGGCGAACTTTCCAAAACCGAGGGCCTGCGCCGGGAACTGCTGGCCAATGTTTCCCACGACCTGCGCACCCCCCTGACCATGATCAAGGGCTATGCGGAGGTGATGCGGGACCTGCCCGGTGAAAGCACCCCGGAAAACGTGCAGATCATCATTGACGAGGCAGGCAGGCTCAACGACCTGGTCAACGACCTTCTGGACCTCTCCCGCCTGGAGGCAGGGGTGATGGAGCTCTCTCCCGCCCGCTTTAACCTGACGGAAAGTATACGGGCGATATTGGGCCGCTACGGGCGGTTGCAGGACTTTTCCTTCCCCTTTGCCGCGGAGGAGGACGTCTATGTGGTCGGCGACCAGCTTAAGCTTTCCCAGGTGGTGTATAACCTGGTAAACAACGCTATCAACTACGCCGGGGCGGATAAGACCGTACGGCTTTGCCAGCAGAGCAAGGACGGGGTGGTGCGCATCAGCGTGACCGATACCGGGGAGGGCATCCCGGCGGACCGGTTGCAGGATATCTGGGACAGGTACTATAAGGTGGACCGGGAGCACCGCCGGACCCAGGTGGGCACCGGGCTGGGCCTGTCCATTGTTAAAAATGTGCTGGACCTCCACGGGGGCCGGTACGGGGTCATCAGCGAACTGGGCCGGGGTAGCACCTTTTGGTTTGAGCTGACCGTGGCCTAGCGTCTGGTTTAAACCCGGAGAAATGTGGGATTTTTGTCCAAAAACCAGGGCTTTCAAGGAAAAACCGCAAGATACGCTGCCACATAGGGAGTTCTCCACGCGGAAACCCTCCCTTCATGTTTCAAAGTTTCAAACGGGCCCGGAAGGCCCCCACTTGGAAAGGAGGGCAGCCTTATGCACCGCTATCATCAAGAAAACTGGACCGACGCGTTCTCCAACGGTATGCGCTGACAAACCATACCGATTGGAGGAAAGAAAATTGAATATAGCAAACAAAAACGGCGCGCCCAGCGCCCGTCCCGCCCGATTCCCAAACCTTGGGGGGAACGCCCGGCTGTTCCTGCTGGCGTTGCTGGCGGGTTTGGCCTTTTCCCTGTCCTCTGTGCTGACGCCCACCCTTTCCGGCCGGCTAGTAGACCGCTTTGCCCAGGGCAAGGGGGCGGGCCCGGCGCTGTGGCTCTTCCTGGGGGCCGGGCTGGCCCAGGCGCTGCTCTCCCAACTGGATATGTACCTGGCCGAATCCTTTAAGCTGCGGCAAAAGCGCCTGATGCGCCAAACCGCCTTCCGGGGCTTTTTGTCCCGGGGCGGGGCCGGCCAGCAGGAAACTGCCGGCTTTGTGTCCTTTGTCAACAACGATATTCCCGCGCTGGCAGAGCAGTATTTCGCCGGTACCATCGATATCCTCAAATGCCTGGCGATTTTGCTCTCCTCGGCCGGGGCCCTGCTGTCTGTGCACTGGCTGCTGGCGGCGGTCATCTTCTCCGTCAGCCTGCTGACCGCCGCCCTTCCCCAATGGATGGGCCAGCGGGACGGCCAGGCCCGTAAGGCCTACTCCGGCCGGTTGGGCCGGTACAACACCCTGCTGGGCTCCCTGCTGGAGGGTGTGGACACGGTGCGGGCCTACCGCTGCCAAAGCCGGGCCGCCCATCTGCTGGAGCAGGAGAACGCCGCCGCGGCCCGGGCAGAATCGGCGCTGCTGAAACGCCGCCTGCTGGCCTATGCCGCCACCGGCCTTTTGCAAACCGGCAAAACCGTGCTGGTCATCCTCATCAGCCTGTGGCTGATGGGGCGGGGCCAGGCCGGCCCCGGCGACCTGGTGGCGGTCATCCAGGTTTCCGGGCTCATCGGCGCGCCCATGGAGGTGCTGGCCTGGCTGTTCCAGGCACGCAACCAGGTAAAGCCCCTGCTGAAAAGCTACCAGGGCTGGCGGGACGCCCCCCAGCCGGTTTCCGGGCCGGACCGCGCCCCCTTCCCCGGCCTGTGGTTGCGGGATGTTTCCTGCCGGGCCGGGGGGCATACCCTGCTCAGCGGGGTAACGGCAAAGTTCCTACCCGGAAAAGCCTACCTGGTCACCGGGGAGAGCGGCAGCGGCAAGTCCACCCTATTGGGGCTGCTCACCGGCCTAAGCGGGCTGGACTACGCCGGCAGCATCCGCCTGGGGGACCGGGAGCTCCGGGACATCCCGCCTGGGGAACGCCTGGCCTGCCTGTGCCCGGTATTCCAGCAGCCCGTCCTTCTTTTCGCCAGCCTGGAGGAAAATATCCTGCTGGGCCGGGATGTAGACCCAGCCCTGTACCGGGCGGTGATCCAAGGGCTGAACCTGGCCCCCCTGCTGGCGCGCTGGGGCGGCCGGGACCTGACCCCCCAGGCGGTGGAAACACTCTCCGGCGGGGAACGCCAGCGGGTGGCCCTGGCCAGGGCCCTGGTGGGCCGGCCCGCTGCCCTGCTGGTAGACGAGGCCACCGCTGCCCTGGACCCGGCCAGCGCCCGGTTGGTGGAAGAAACGCTGTTGGGCAGCGGCGCGGCGGTGGTCCATGTCAGCCACAAAACCGCCCCGGCCCTGGCTGCCCGTTACCACGGCCACTACCGCATGGAGGGGGGCCGGCTGTACCGGCAGGAACAGGCCGGCGGGCCGGCTGAGGTGTAGCCATTCCTCGGTGCCTCTCACAGCAAGGCAATGGGCGGCGCGGGAAGGGTTTCCCGGCGCACTGCCCGCCCCAACCCACGGAAAGGAGATAAGCCATGCAAGCAAAACCCTTAAGTGAAAACGGTACCATCGGCCTGTGCTGCCCCAGCCATATCCCCCTGTACGAG
Source organism: Acutalibacter caecimuris (assembly GCF_034335085.1). Lineage (NCBI taxonomy): Bacteria > Bacillati > Bacillota > Clostridia > Eubacteriales > Acutalibacteraceae > Acutalibacter > Acutalibacter caecimuris. The sequence continues at coordinate 33,945 of NZ_JAWXXJ010000020.1, forward strand.
GCGGCCCCCGGCCAGGAGATCCCCTGGAGCCAGGAGTATAAAAACCTGATAGCGAACATGGAGGGGGAAGGGTTCCGGGTGGTGCAGGCGGACAATATGTACAAGGACACCTGGGGTTTCCTGGCCTCGGACGAGGAGCGGGGGGCTGACCTGAACCAACTGGCCGCCCACCCCCAGGTAGCGTATATCCTGTTTGGCGGGGGCGAGGGCGCTCCTGAGGTGCTGCCCTACCTGGACTTTGACCTGTTCCGCCAGAACCCCAAGCGCATTTGCAGCTACAGCGACGGCACCAGCATTTTGAACGCCATTTGGGCAAAAACCGGCCTGGTCACCTACTACGGCCAGAACCCCACCCTGTTTGCCCAATGGACGCCCTACAACCGCCGCCACTTTGAAGGGCATATCCGCAGCGGTAGCATGGCCGTGCATGAGGCCAACTCCCCCTGGCTGGGCCTGTGCCCCGGCACGGCGGAGGGTGTGCTGGTAGGCGGCTACACCATGAATTTCGCCCTGCTGCTGGGGACAGACTATTTCCCCGTAGACCCCGGCGAGCCCCATCTCCTCTTTTTGGAGGATCACGAAATGTTCGGCGGCGAGGCCCATGTAAGCGCCATGCTGGGGTACATCGAGCAAAGCGCTTTCATGCGGTCTGTTACCGGGCTGGTGTTCGGCCATTATGCCGGCCACCCCTGCCCTAACCTGTACGCCCGGCTTAAGCTGCTGGGGCAACGGCACCACATCCCCGTAGCCTACTGCGACGACTTTGGCCATGGGGAGAACCACGCGATTTTGCCCATTGGGCGGCGGGCCCGGCTGGTTTGCGGCCCAGACAGCCGCCTGTGTTACCTGTAAGGCACCCTAAGCACCAACCCTATCTTTTGCATGAGGAGGATCATCAACATGAGTGAAAACCTGGAAAACTGTACCCACGACTGTTCTACCTGCGGGGCGGACTGCCCCTCCCGCCAGCCTGCGGATATGATCGAAAAGCTCAACGACCTGAGCCACGTTAAGAAGGTCATCGGCGTGGTCAGCGGCAAGGGGGGCGTAGGCAAGTCTTTGGTTACCTCCCTGCTGGCCACCACCCTGCGCCGCCGGGACTGCTCGGTGGGAATTTTGGACGCGGACATTACCGGGCCCAGCATCCCCAAGTGTTTTGGGCTAAAGGGCATGGCTGTGGCCGACGAAAACGGTATGTACCCCAGGGACACCAAAACCGGCATTAAGGTAATGAGCGTAAACCTGCTTTTGCAGGAGGAAACCGCCCCGGTGGTCTGGCGAGGCCCGGTGATTGCCGGGGCCATTAAGCAGTTCTGGACGGACGTGGTTTGGGGGGACGTGGACTATATGTTTGTGGATATGCCCCCCGGCACCGGCGACGCGCCCCTGACGGTGTTCCAGTCTTTGCCCCTTGCCGGCATCATCATCGTCACCTCCCCCCAGGAGTTGGTGGGCATGATTGTTTCCAAGGCGGTAGAGATGGCAAAGCTGATGAACATCCCCGTGTTGGGGCTGGTGGAGAACATGAGTTACTTCCAGTGCCCGGACTGCGGCAAAAAGGTAGAACTGTTCGGCAAAAGCCATATTGACGAAGTGGCCGCCAAATATGCCCTGCCTGTGCTGGGCAAGCTGCCCATTGACCCCACCCTGGCCAGCGCCTGCGACCGGGGCATTATCGAATTGTTCGAGGGTAACTGGCTGGAAGCGGCCGCGGATACCATTGAAAAGCTGTAACCGGCATAAAGCTGTAACCGGCACCGGATAAAACGTAACCGGGGGCCGCCAGACTTCTAAAGGGAAGTTTGGCGGCCCCCGGCCTTTTGCTGCCAACCGGTTAGGCGTATAGGATGATCTCTTTTAAATGTACCGGGCCCCGCGCGGCGGTGATACGCACCCGCACCGAGGCCACCTGGGCGTCCATGGTCCTGGTCAGGCCATTCTGCCCCGCAAAGGGGTCCCCCAGGGGGCAGATCTTCCGGTATCCAATGGTGGTCCCCTGGAACAGCGGGAAACGGCTGCCGTCGGGCTCCACCGCCTCTATCTGGAAATTCTCTACCCGCTGGCCCTGGGCGATGTCCTCCCGCAGCTCTACATACCGCACCCCGGTATGCCCGCCGCGCACCAGGTACACCGGCTGGGTGGGCATACTGCCCTCTTCCAGCAGGGTTTGTGTTTCCAGGGGGCTGCCGAATTCCCTTTGCAGCAGTTCCCCCAGTTCCGCCAGCCGCCGGCAGTCTTTTTCGTCAATCAGCCCCTCCCGGTTGGGGGGGATGTTCAGATTAAGCCCCGCGTTGGCCCCTACGCTGGAAAGCCAGATGTGGAACAGTTTTTCCAGGCTTTGGGGTTCTTCCTCCGGGTGCCAGAACCAGCCCGGACGTATGGAGGTATCGATCTCCGAGGGCACAAAGGCCAGCCCCTTAGAGTACAGGATATTGGGCAGGCTGCCCAGATTGTCGTCGGTGCTGTACAGGTACGCCAGGGAGCCCTCTGCCGCCAGGGGGCCGGGGCCGGTTTGGGTTTCGGCAAAGCGGCACAACTCGCCGGGCACCACCGCCCACTCCGAACGCCGGGGCTGGCCGGCCTCGTTGCCACACCAGCGGGTATCCGGGCCAAAATCGTTAAAAATCACGGCCTCCGGCTGATGCTGCCGGACCAGCCGGATATAGCGGTCGAAATCGTACACCTGCTTTTTCCCGTTGGGGCCTTCCCCGCAGGCATTGTCAAACCATACGCAGAAGATGGGCCCATAGCCCGTGAGCAGTTCCTCCAACTGGGCGCAGAAGTAGTCGTTGTAGGCCTCCGTCCCGTAAAGGGGGGAGTTCCTGTCCCAGGGGGAGAGGTAAAAGCCAAATTTGATGCCGCCCTGGGCGCAGGCGTCGGCACAGGCCCGCACCACATCCGGGCAGCCCGGCGCGTTTTTGACCGAGTGCCCGGTATGCCGGGAGGGCCACAGGCAAAAGCCGTCGTGGTGCTTGGCTGTCAGCACAATACCCTTTAGGCCCGCGGACTTTACCGCCTGCACCCATTGGCCGCAGTCCAGGCGGCTGGGGGCAAATACGGCCTCGTCCTCGGTGCCGTCCCCCCATTCCCGGCCGGTAAAGGTGTTTACGCCAAAATGGATGAAGGCATACTGCCCCACCGCAAACCAGGCCAGTTGCCGTGCCGACGGCCTGACTGTAGCCGCCTCTTTGAGAAAGCTTGTCATGGTTGTTCCTCCTTTGTATGGGCAGGGGCACCCCTTACGCATACCTGCAGGCGGGGCTTTGCCCCTGCTTGTTTCATAAAAGCCCGTACATTCTTTGGGGGAGAGGAGGCCGGCGGTGTGGGGGTGAACCCTGCCTGCCCCCGGAAGGCCACGAAAACCCGCGCCTAGACCTCCGGGTACATCTCCCGCAGCAGGGGGATCTGCGCTGCGCGGGGCGTGCCCTCCAGCCGGTGGATGTAGCGCTCCAGCATCCCCCGCGCGTGCTCCGGGCCGCCCTCACGCATGACCGTCCACATGGGGTCGGTGCCATAGGCAGACTTTTTCATCATGTCCTCTGTCCAGTTCAAAATCAGCCGGGCACCCTTATCGCACAGGCCGGGCTGCTCTGCCGCCAGATTGTGGAGCTGGTGGGGGTCCTCCTTCACGTTGAACAGCATCTCTTGGGGGAACAGATGGTAGCCCCCATGCACCGTGCGCAGGTACAGGTAATCGTCAAACCGCACCGCGCGCTGGCATACATGGGCGCACTGGCTCAGCACCACATGGCCCTTGCCGCAATCCCGGCCGGCCAGCAGGGTTTGGGCATAGGAGCAGCCGTCGTAGTCGTAGCCGCCCTGGAACGCCGTGCCCAGCAGTTCCTGCACGGTGGGGGCCAGGTCCACATTGTCGTGGAACCCTTCCGCCACCACGCCCTTTTGGCCGCCCGGCCACTTGATGATCATGGGGATATGGCAGGTGGGCTCGTCGGCGGTGGCGTGCTCGCCGTAAAGGCCCAGCTCGCCTATGTTCTCGCCGTGGTCGGAGGTGACAATCACCGCCAGGCCGTCATAAAGCCCCATCTCCTTCACCAGGGCCATGATTTGGGCGATGTTGTCGTCCGTCCAGCGTACGCCGCAGTCGTAGCTGTCTATCATAGCCTTTACATCGTCCAGATTTTTCAGGGAGCCGGGATGCCGGGGGAACTGGGGGAACTGGGTGTCGTCCCACATATTGATCTCATTTGCCCCGTGGGGCCCCACATGGAGCAGGTGTTGGCCGAATATCTCTTGATCGATCCAATCGTCTGCCAGGGGCATATCCGCAAAGGGGTTGCCAAAATCCTGGGGGGCGCGGTAGGGGGTGTGGGGGTCCCAGTAGTGGACGTGGAGGAACCAATCGTCCTCCCGCCCCTTGCGGCGGAGCCAATCCAGCACATGGGGGGTGATCTCCTCGGCAGACTCGTTGCCGCATTTGCCTACGTTGAAACACTCGTTAAACCCGGCATTGAACCACCAGGAGGAGTGGCGCTCGGCAAAGGTGGAGAAGGAAACCGTGTGCATACCGGCCCGGCGGAACTGCATAAACAGGCCGTTTTCGCTGCAGTCATCCCGGAAATGCCGGGACTCGCCCTGTAGGCGCAAGTCGGCGGCGGTACCGCCGTGGCCCAGCACCCCGTTGCGGATGCCGTAGCGGCCGGTGATCAGGGAGGCCCGGGAGGGCAGGCAGGGGGCGTTGGGGCAATAGTAGTGGGAGAACCGGACGCCGTCCTCCGCAATGGCGTCTATCGCGGGGGATGTGGGCCGGGCATAGCCATAGCACCCCAGGTGGTCGGGGCGAAGGGTGTCAATGTCGAACAGGATGACGCGCATAGTGGAAACCTCCTACAAATATTTTGTTTTGTATCGGGCGGCAGAAATAAGGGGCCGGGTTTTTGGTCACATGACGGGCGCATGGTTTATGTACGCAAACAGGTATGCCCCCAGCAGCATCGCCTGGGCTACCAGCAGGTATTCCCGCAGCACCGGCTTATCCTTTACCAAATAGGCCTCCAGCATAAACAGCGGCACCCCGCAGCTTAAGTACCGCCCGCCGCTTAGCAGCCAGGAGAGCGAGTAATTGGCCAGCAGGTACAGCAGCCCATACCCCAGCAGGCTGGCCGGCACCGCCCTATGGCGGCAGGCCAGGGCCAGCACCCCAAAGCATACCACAAACAGCACCAGTTCCGGCAGCCAGACGCTCCACCCGATGGGTTGGCGGAAGTACATCCTCAGGTAGTGCCACAGGTAGGCCAACACCTGCGGGACCGGCATACCGCCCTGGTGCCAATGGCGCTGGTGTACCACAAAGGCCAGCGGGTCGCCGTCTATCCGCCAGTTTAGCAGCAGGTACACGCCTGTTCCCAGCAAGGGCAGCAACAGCAGGGGCAGCTTTCCCAGGGCGGGCAGCAGCCAGCGCCCTATGGGCCTGCGCGCCGGCCTTTGCAGCAGGCGGACGGCCCTTCCCAGTTCGATAAAGGCTGGCACAATCACCAGCAGCCCGGTCATACGGGTCATGGCCGCCAGGACCCCCCATATGCCGTAGGCCAGCCACCGGCGCCGCAGGGCGAAGTAACAGGCCGCCGAGGTGGTCAGCAAAAACAGCCCCTCTGTCATCACGGCGCCGAAAAACAGGGAAAAAGGGAATACCGACAAAAACAGCACCGTGTCCCAGGCTATCCGCCTGCCAAACACCAGCCCGGCCAGCCGGTATACCCAGCAGCAACCCCAGCCGTAGCTGAGTACCGAAACCAGTACCCCGGCCCCTATGGTGCTGGGTACCACCAGCCGCACCAGCCGTGTTACCCACACATACAGCGGGAAAAACACCAGAAAGATATGTTTCCCGTCCTCCTGATAGCCCCCATACCCTTTCTCTATCAGGGCGATGTAGTGCCTGGCATCCCAAAGCTGAAAGCTGCCCTCTATGGACGGCCGGGACAGCCCCTGGTTGGCTGTCATTGCCAGGCAGAGGGCTACCACCCCCAGCAGGGCCAACCGTATGCCCATAGCCAGGCCGAACACCTTCCACAGTTCCCGCCGGGAGGGCGTATAGGCCCCCGGCGGTGTAGGTGCTTTTCCGGCAAAAAAGGCCGCAGGCAAAGGGGACGGCACGCCCCAGGCCATCAGGCAGCGCACCGCCACCAGGCCCATCAGCCCCAAAACCGGTACCGCCAGGATCAGATGCAAGCCATCACCCCCAAGATGTTTATTGTCCCCGCACAGGCCCGGTCTACCTGCCGGGCGTAACAAGTTGTACCCATTATACCACAGCCCCGGCCCACACGCAATCGCAAATCAGCCCCGGCCCACAGGAATAAGCCCGCAGTGGGCCGAAAACAGGGCGCTCACGGCTCCTCAAACTGCACCGTGACCCCGTTGAACTCCACGTCGCCGTCCACGCGCACGAGTATGTACTTGCGCCCATCTATGACCCTGGTTTCCACCAGGTCGCCACACGCCGGCTCGGCCTTGATGGTCACGCTGGGGGTCTTTACCACAAAGCTTTTGGTGTCCACCAGGTTCCGGGGGTTCACGGCCCCGCCGCCAAAAGCTTCTTCATATTTCTCTTCAAAGGCCTGGGCCTTCTCCTCTTCCACGCCGCAGGCGTCCAGCACCTTGCGCATGGTGTTCCGGCTGACGGCCAGGGGCTCCGGGCTTTTGCTGGCCTTGTGCTCCTCGACGATCTCGCCCAGCCGGCCCTGTACCTCCTGCACGACCTCAAAGCTACAGGCCTCCCCCAGGGCGTCTGTCAGAATCTCCCGGAAGGTTTCCTGCTGCAAATCAGCCGGCATGGGCGGCTCGGTACAAAACAGCCCCTCCACAAATTCCGGGTGGTTCTCCCCGGTCTTTTTGGTATAATACAGTGCGCTGTACAGGTTGGCGCACCGGTCGTCAAAGGCCGGGAACAGGAACCCCAGCTCCGGCGGGGCAATCAGCCAGTCCATGTCCCGGTTACAGATCACGCTGTCCGGCACGTCGTAACGCAGGGCGGGCTTGGTTTCCTTTACCGGGCATATGCCGCACAGGATGTAGGAATACACCTCGCTGGAGCCGTCCGGGTTCGGGGCGCCGTCTTTGGACCGGTAGGGCACGTCGTACTTGTCGCTGGCCAGCAAAATCAGGTAGGGCCCCTCCATCTCCAGGCTTTCGATCACCCGCTGGTAAAAGGCCTGCACCACCCCCTCGTCCTTCAGGGCGCTGTCCCGCAGGGCCATAAGCATCCGGTGCTCGTCGCTGTCCGCCACCTGGCTGGTTTCAAAGATAATGTCATTGAGCTGTTTGCCCAGGGTGCCGGAGAGCGCCCGTTTCAGCACAGCCAAAATGCTCTCGGTTTCCTCCTGGGGCGCCGCGGCCAGGGACTGGGCGAACCGGGAGATGATCTCCCCCTGGGCATTTACATAGCAGCCGTTTATGGCCGTGATATTGGATTTTTCCGGCTGGAACCGCCGGCGGATCTCCGCGATCTCCTTCTCGTTCATGCTGGTCCTCTCCTTTGGGTTGATTGTTCGTTCTGCCGGTCATGGGGCGGCGCTCGCGCCACCCCCTTACATCAACTGTATCTGCTCCCCGGCCTCTTCCGCATCGGGCAGGGCTCCCAGTGCCGGCAGCTTTTTCCGGTACCTTGCCGGGTTTTGCAGCATCCCTTCCGCATAGGCCACCGCGCCCATAACCCGCTGCCCTTTTTTCAGGTTCATGGCCTGCACCCCTTGGGTGTTTTTGGTGGACTTTGCCCCCACCAGCCCGGTATGGAACAGCAGCATCCGCCCGGAACTGGCTGTCAGCAGCACTTCGCAGTCCTCCGCCAGTTGCAAAACCGCCGCTACCGGCGATTTATCGCTGTAGGCGCTGAGCAGCTTGCGCCGGTTTGTCTTGGTCTGGTATGCGGAGAGCTCCACCTTTGCCGCCTTGCCGTTCTCAAAGATAAACAGCATATAGCCGGAAAAATCCACGGTAGCCGCCATATAGATGGCCCGCTCCCCCTCCTCCATCTGCATCTTTGCCGGGATATAATCCCCCAGCAGGCTGGTCTTGCCGTCATCAAAGTCCGCGCCCCGTGCCTTGTAGACCTGGCACTTGTCCGAGAAGAACAGCAGTTCCCCGTTGTTCTGGCCCTCCAGCGCCTGGGCGATCTGGTCCCCTTCCTTTAGCTTGTGCTCGCCGCTCATGCGCAGGGACTGGGGGGTGATCTTTTTAAAGTAGCCCTCCCTGGTAAAGAACAGGTGCACCGGGTAATCCGGTACCTCTTCCACCTCCACGGTTTCCTCCACCTCGTCGGCGTACAGGAGGATGGTGCGCCGGGGTTTCCCGTAGGCTTTTACCACGGCCTCCAGTTCTTTGATGATAATCGCCTGGATCTTCGCCTTGGAGCCCAGCACCTCTTCCAACCCGGCAATGTCCTCTTCCAGTTGCCCGGTTTCCTCTGTGCGCTTAAGGATGTACTCCCGGTTCAACTGGCGCAGGCGGATTTCCGCCACATACTCGGCCTGGGTTTCGTCAATGCCAAAGCCGATCATCAGGTTGGGCACCACCTCGGCCTCTTCTTCGGTTTCCCGCACAATGCGTATGGCCTTGTCGATGTCCAGCAGGATAGCCTGCAAGCCCCGCAGCAAGTGAAGTTTTTCCTTCTTTTTCCGCAGGTCGAAAAAGGTGCGGCGGCGCACGCATTCCATTCGGAAGGCCGTCCACTCCTCTAGCAACTGGCGCACCCCCAGCACCCGGGGCACGCCCCCTACCAGCACGTTGAAGTTACAGGCAAAGCTGTCCTCCAAAGTGGTCTGCTTAAACAGTTTTTGCATCAGCTTGTCCGGGTCCACCCCCCGTTTCAGGTCAATGGTGATTTTCAGGCCCTCCAGGTCGGTTTCGTCCCGGACGTCCGCTACCTCCCGCAGCTTGTTGGTTTTGGCCAGGTCCACGATCTTCTCCACAATCACCTCGACCGTGGTGGAGGGGGGGATCTGGGTCACATCGATGCAGTTGGCGGCTTTGTCGTAGCTCCACTTGCTGCGCACCCGGAAACTCCCCCGGCCGGTTTCGTAGATTTTCCCCATCTGCGCCCGGTCAAAGATCAACTGCCCCCCGCCCGGAAAGTCCGGGGCTTGCAGGGTGTGGAACAGGTCTGCCTGGGGGTCGCGCATCAGGGCAATGGCCGTGCGGCAGACCTCCGCCAGGTTAAAGGAGCAGATATTGCAGGCCATACCCACGGCAATGCCTGTACTTACATTGGTCAAAATGGCCGGGAAGGTGCCGGGCAGTAAGGTGGGCTCCTTCATGGTGTTGTCATAATTGTCCACAAAGTCCACGGTGTCCCGGTCAATATCCCGGAACAGTTCCCGGCAGATCCCGTCCAGCCTGGCCTCTGTATACCGGGGCGCGGCCCAGGCCATGTCCCGTGAGTACGCCTTGCCGAAGTTCCCTTTGCTGTCCACATAGGGGTGCAAAAGGGCGTCATACCCCCGGCTCAGCCGCACCATGGTGTCGTAGATGGGCCCATCCCCGTGGGGGTTCAGTTTCATGACCTCGCCCACGATGGTGGCCGATTTCTTCCGCCCCTCCCCCAAAAGCCCCATTTTGTACATGGTGTACAGCAGCTTGCGCTGGGAGGGCTTGAGCCCGTCGATCTCCGGCAGGGCCCGGCTTAAAATCACGCTCATGGCGTAGGGCATATAGTTCTGCCGCAGGGTGTCCCCCACGTCCTGCTCTACGATCTCCCCCGCCCCGGCAATGTAGCCGTGCACCTTGCCCGTGCTTTTGGGGGCCTTTCTCTCTTTTCTTGGCATATTCTCACCCTTTCCTTTCACGAACTAAGGCCGCGCCCCGCCCAGCCTCTTCAAAAAATGCAGCACCAAATCGTCGTCGTTCCTGCATGGGCCATAGGCCGGGCAGACAGCCTCTCCATACCATACCCCAGAGCCATCGGGCACATAGCCCCGTTTCACGTACATCCGCTGGGCGCTGCCGTAACCGCTGTGCAGGCCCACGGCCAGGTACACGCTGTCCCCATAGCCTGCGGCAGTTTCCTCCGCCGCGTCCATCAGGGCTGTGCCAATGCCCCTGCGCCGGTACTTCACCAGCACATTGAAGTCCACGATTTCCGGGATTCCCCTGCCGCCGAAAGGCCCGCCCAGTCCTTCTGGATACACAAAAATATACCCGGCCGGACCGCCCGCATACTCGGCCACAAAGCCCACAGCCTTACCGGCCTGCAAATCGGCCCACCGGCTTTGCAACTTTTCCTCTGAGCCGGACCAGCCCTGCTCCCGCTCGCTCCGGGCCAGGGCACCTACGTCAGGATATTCCATAGGGCGTACCATAAGCCCGCCCGAAACAGTACGGTTCATTGGGCTGCCTCCCCGCTACGTAAGATCTTCTCCATCGCCCGCCCCTTTGCCAGTTCGTCCACCAGCTTGTCCAGGCAGCGTATCTTCCGCATCAGCGGGTCGCCGATGCTCTCTACCCGCACGCCGCACACGGTGCCGGTAATCAGCCCCGCGTTGGGGTTCCAGGCCGGGGCCCCTGCCAAAAAGGCGCCGTATGCCACGTCCTTTGCCAACTGCTCTTCCAGCCCCGCCTGGCTATACCCTGTCAGCCAGCAGATGACCGTATCTACCTCTGCCCTGGTGCAGCCTTTGCGTTCCGCCTTTTGTACCAGCAGGGGGTACACCTTCCCCAGTTTCATGGCAAATACTTTTTCCTTGTCCATTCTGCCCCTCCTTCTGCCCCACGGCCCCTACCGCTCCTCAATCACCACACGGAGCCGGTCGCCGTCTTTTTTGCCCAGCTTTTGGCGGATGGCCTTGCGCACCCCGATGATATAGCAGATCTCCCCGTCGGGGCCGCGAAGGCCCATGTTGACGATGCTGCCGTCATAGGGTTCGCCGTCAAATGTGGCGTGCACCTTTACCCGGCCTTTGCCGAAAACCTCCCGGATATTCCAGGGGAAGGCCACATATGCCCCGCCCTTCTCCGGCAGTTCGTGTAGGGTTTCCTCGTACGCAAAACGTTTCCCCATAGCGCTCCCCTTTCCGGCTGCCCTCAGCTTACATCCAACTCTTCCGTATACTCCGCCCCGTGCGCGGCAATGTACTCCTTGCGCCCGGCCAGGTCGTCCCCTTGCAAAATTTCGAACATCCGGGCCGCGTCCTCCACGTCGCCGGGGTTCACCTTGATCAGCCGCCGGGTCTTGGGGTTCATGGTGGTCAGGCTCATCATGTCCGGCTCGTTTTCTCCCAGCCCTTTGCTGCGCTGGATGGTGTACTTCTTCCCCTCCAGCTTTTTCAAAAACTCCGCTTTTTCCTGCTCGTTATAGGCAAAGTAGGTTTCGTCCTTGCCGGTGATCTCGTACAGGGGGCTCTCCGCAATATACACCTTCCCCGCCTCAATCAGCGCCGGGGCCAGCCGGTAGATCATGGTCAGCAGCAGCACCCGGATCTGGAAACCGTCCACATCCGCGTCCGTACAGAGGATGACTTTGCTCCACCGCAGGTTGTTGATGTCGAACACGCCCAGGTTCTTGTTGGCCTTGGTTTTTACCTGCACCCCGCAGCCCAGCACCCGGATGAGGTCGGTGATGATCTCGCTCTTGAAGATGCGGTCATAGTCCGCCTTCAGGCAGTTCAGGATCTTGCCCCGTATAGGCATTACTGCCTGGAAGTTGCTGTCCCGTGCCTGCTTGACCGACCCCAAAGCCGAGTCGCCCTCCACAATAAAGAGTTCCCGCTCGTTCACGTCCTTGCTGCGGCAGTCCACAAACTTCTGCACCCGGTTGGCCATATCCAGCTTGCCGGTCAGCTTGGTTTTCAGGTTCAGCCGGGTCTTCTCCGCGTCCTCCCGGCTCCTTTTGTTGATGAGCACCTGCCCGGCGATCTTCTCCGCGTCCAATGGGTTCTCAATAAAGTAGACCTCCAGGCTGTGGCGCAGCATCTCCGTCATGGCCTCCTGTATGCCCTTGTTGGTGATAGCCTTTTTGGTCTGGTTCTCGTAGGAGGTCTGGGTGGAGAAGGAGGAGATCACGATTACCAGGCAGTCTTCCACATCCTGAAAGGTGATTTTTGCCTCCCCCTTGGTATACTTGCTATTCTGTTTCAGCCAGGCGTCTATCTGCCCCACAAAGGCGCTGCGCACGGCCTTATCCGGGGCGCCGCCATGCTCCAGCCAACTGGAGTTATGGTAATACTCCGCCACGTGCACCCGGTTGGAAAAGGCCGCAGCCACATTGATTTTGGTGTTATACTCCGGCATATCCGCCCGGTCACGCACCCGTTTCTCGCTCTGCCAAAGCTGCACGGCCGTCAGGCTATCCTCCCCGCAAAGTTCCCGTGCATGGTCTAAAATGCCGTTCTCATAGCAGAAATCCGTGGGCTCGAACACCCCCGGCGCCGTTTCGTTAAGGAAGTGGAAGGTCACCCCCGCGTTTACCACGGCCTGGCGCTTGATCACATCCAGGTAGTATGCCGGCTGGATGTCAATGTCTGTAAACACCTGCAAATCCGGTTTCCAGCGGATGATGGAGCCTGTGTCCTTTTTCTTGTAGGGCTCCTTATGCAGCCCGCCGATGTTTTCCCCATGCTCAAAGTGCAGGGTATACCGGTAGCCGTCCCGGCGCACGTCCACGTCCATGTACGCCGCGGCATACTGAGTAGAGCACAGGCCCAGCCCGTTTAACCCCAGGGAGTACTCGTAATTCTCCCCCGCATCATTGTTGTACTTGCCCCCGGCGTACAGTTCGCAGAACACCAGCTCCCAGTTGAAACGCTGCTCCTTCTGGTTGTAGTCTACCGGGCAGCCCCGGCCGTGGTCCTCCACCTGCACCGAGCCGTCCAAAAACCGCGTCAGGCTAATTTCCTTCCCGTAGCCCTGCCGCGCCTCGTCTATGGCGTTGGACAATATCTCAAATACCGAATGCTGGCACCCGTCTATCCCGTCCGATCCAAAGATCACCGCCGGGCGCAGCCGTACCCGGTCCGCCCCCTTTAGGCTTTGGATACTTTCGTTGTCATATGCCGGCTTTTTGGGCATGGTTATCTCCTCCTTACAGGTCGTTTCCAGTAACGGCCTCACCATAGGCGCAGCCGAGGGAACTTCTCTCTTGAAAAAGCCCCTTAAGAATCTTTCAAAACTTGTATGGCGTCATCTGCCGTGCCCTTTTGTTTGGGTCAGGCTTTTGGCTTGGCCGGCAGGTATATATAGGTTTTCCTTGCTATTTATCCATCGGTTGCCTTATGCCATTGCAGGGGTTATGGGCAGCCGGGGCCACAAATGGGCGCCCCTTTATTTTATCTCATTCTCCGGTTGATCTGCAAGCCCCGCAGGGCCAAAACCTGGAAAAAACGGAAAATCACCCGGCTTATGGGGGCACAGCGGACACTTCGTCACAGGGCCGCGGCCCTGTTTGCCAAAGGCGCAAAGAAAGGCCCTGTCGCGTAGAGCGGCAGGCCCCTTCTGGTTTTATTCTGACTGTTCCGGCCCGCTCCCCACAGGGGGCTTTACAGCCGGGGCAGGTTCCTCCCCGGTTTCCAGCGCGGGCATCTCCGCCGCACCCGGCAGCAGCGTGCCGTCCATCACCAACTGGAATTCCTTGTCGTCCAGCTTTTCCTTCTCGAACAGCACCCCGGCCAGCCGGTGCAATTCCTCCATATGGTCCTTCAAAATCTGCTCGGTCAGGCTGTAGGCAGTGGAGATGATCTTCTGTATCTCCCCGTCGATCTCCGAGGCCGTCTGCTCCGAGTAGTTGCTAATATGCCCCATCTCTTTGCCCAGGAAGGGGTTGGAGCCATCGGAGCCGTAGGTGATGGGCCCCAGCTTTTCGCTCATACCGTATTTCGTGACCATCGCCCGGGCGATCTTGGTAGCCCGCTCAATGTCGCTGCTGGCCCCGGTGGAGATATCATCCAGCACCAGCGCCTCGGCCACCCGGCCGCCCAGCAGCACCACCAACTCCTCCCGCATCTCCTCCCGGCTCCGGTAGGAGCGGTCCTCGGTGGGCAGGTGCATGGTATAGCCGCCCGCCATACCCCGGGGGATAATGGAAATTTGGTGTACCGGGTCCTGGGTCTTGCAATAATAGGAGGCAATGGCGTGGCCTGCCTCGTGGTAGGCTGTCAGTTTCTTTTCCTTCTCGCTCATCACCCGGCTCTTCTTCTCGGTGCCCACCACCACCTTAATGGTGGCCTCCTCGATTTCCCGCATCGTGATGGCCTTTAGGCTTTTCCGTGCCGCCAGCAAGGCCGCCTCGTTGAGCAGGTTCTCCAAATCAGCCCCGGTAAAGCCCGCGGTTGACTTGGCAATGGTGGAGAGCACCACGTCCGGGGCCAAGGGCTTGCCCTTCGCGTGTACCCGCAGGATCTCTTCCCGGCCTTTGATGTCCGGGTGGCCCACCGTCACCTGCCGGTCAAACCGGCCGGGCCGCATCAGCGCCGGGTCCAGAATATCAGGCCGGTTGGTGGCCGCGATCATAATGACCCCTTCATTGGCCCCAAAGCCGTCCATTTCCACCAGCAGTTGGTTCAGGGTCTGTTCCCGCTCGTCATGGCCGCCGCCCAGGCCCGCGCCCCGCTGCCGGCCTACGGCGTCGATCTCGTCAATGAAGATAATGCAGGGGTGGTTCTTTTTGGCCTTGTCGAACAGGTCCCGCACACGGGACGCGCCTACGCCCACAAACATCTCCACAAAGTCCGAGCCGGAGATGGAGAAGAAGGGCACCCCGGCCTCCCCGGCTACAGCCCTGGCCAGCAGGGTTTTACCTGTGCCGGGAGGGCCCACCAGCAGCACGCCTTTGGGGATTCGCGCCCCCAAAGAGTTGAACTTGCCAGGGTTTTTCAAAAATTCCACGATCTCCCGCAGTTCCTCTTTTTCCTCATCGGCTCCCGCCACGTCGGCAAAGGTGGTCTTGCGCTTTTCATCGCTGATCTGCTTGATCTTGGCCTTGCCAAAGTTCATCTGTTTGTCGCCGCCGCCCCCGGCGCCGCCCAGGTGCCGCATCATAAAAATCCAGAAGAAGATCAGCCCGCCGAACAGGATCACCGTGGGCAAAAGGCTAATGAGCCAACTGGTTTCCGCAGGCCGCACCACATCCTGCACCATTTTTTTGTCCGGGTGGGCCTCGTTATAGGCCGCAATGTCATCGGAAACGTCCCGGTAAAACAGATCCACGCTGGGCACCACAAAACCAATGGTAGTCCCCCCCGCGTCATCCAGTTTCAGGGCCATTTCACCCGTGCCCAGGTTTAGGGTATACTCCGTCACCCGCCCGGTTTCAAAATAGTTGAGAATGTCCGAATACTTGTAGGTTTCGCCTCGCGGCGCGCGGTTGCCGAACAGGAAGATGATGATAAACAGTACCACCACCGGTATCCCGATGTACAGCAGTAGGTTCCGCAGTTTTTTTCCGTTGTTGCCGTCCAAAGATTTGCCCTCCTGATGTGTTCTCCTAACCAGCGTTAAGGCCGTGGGGCTCTGCCCCACACCCCGCCACCTTTGAAAAGGTGGACGAAACTTTTTTGCCGCTACCCTGGCTTTTTCCGCCGCTGCCTTGCGGCCCGGTAGCGGGGGGTGCTTTTTTCTTTGCTTGATCTTGCTTTTTTGGGCCGTGGGGCCCTGCCCCACACCCCGCCACCTTTGAAAAGGTGGACGAAACTTTTTTGCCGCTACCTTGGCTTTTTCTGCCGCTGCCTTGCGGCCCGGTAGCGGGGGTGCTTTTTTCTTTGCCTGATCTTGCTTTTTGGGCCGTGGGGCCCTGCCCCACACCCCGCCACTTTTGAAAAGGTGGACGAAACTTTTTTGCCGCTACCTTGGCTTTTTCTGCCGCTGCCTTGCGGCACGGTAGCGGGGGATTGCTTTCTTGTGTTTATCTCTCGTTAACAGTATCGGTGGTTATCTCTGTGATTATCTCTGTTTTTTGCGGATGCCACCGGTTTATTCGTAAATTTCCGGTTTCAGCACCCCTACAAAGGGCAGGTTGCGGTACTTTTCCGCGTAATCCAGCCCATAGCCTACAATAAAGGCGTCCGGTATCCGCGCCCCCACATAGTTGGGGTTTACCGGGGCCTCCCGGCGCTCCGGCTTATCAAACAATGTGCATATCTTGATGCTCTTTGGGTTCCTGGCCTGCAACACCTCCAACAGGTAGTGCAGGGTCTTGCCGCTGTCCAAAATATCCTCCACAATCAGCAGGTCGTAATCCTCCAGGGGGATGTTCAGATCCATCACGATCTTCACCACCCCCGAAGACTTTGCCGCGCTGCCATAGCTGGACACCACCATAAAGTCAATGCCCGCCGGCACGGTAATGGCCCGCATTAGGTCGGCCATAAACACCACCGAGCCCTTCAGCACGCTGACCATCAGCAGGTTTTTGCCCCGATAGTCCCAACTGATCTCCCGGCCCATCCGGGACACAATGGCGGCCAGTTCCTCTTTAGTAAATAACTCCCTTTCAATGTCGTCCAGCATGGTCCTTTCCTCGTTCATTTCCCTCACTCCTCCGCAATTTCCACAACCCATACGGCCTGTGCGTCCCTCCCCGCCGCAAAACCCTCGGCGGCCCCGGCCCCCGGACACCATACCACCTGCCGGTTCCAGGCCAGCAGCGGGATGCGCCCCCGCAAAGGTGCCGGCACCCGCAGCTCTTGAAACACCTGTTTCAGCGGCTTGGAGAGCTTTCGCCCCACCGGCGCGAACCGGTCCCCTGGGCGGCGGTTACGCACGATCAAGTTTCCGTTCATTATAGCACAGTCCAGCGCATTTTTGAATAACAAATTTTGAATTTTTTCCTGATTTTCTATTTCCGCCTCCATTTTTTTCCGAAAAGCCCTGCCCGCCAGGCGTTCCGGGCCCTTCTGCCCCCCTGCCGGGCCGGGCCGGAAAGCCCGCAGCCTCACCCGCCCTTGCCGGGTATAAAGCCGCCGCAGGGTCAAACGCAGCCCTCCGGGCAGATAGAATGTGCCGGGCTTTACAGGCATCTGGTAGTCCTCCCCCGGCAACATGGGCCCGGCCCAAAACACCCCTTGGGCACAGTGCACGGCCACGCCGCCGGGCAGGTCCGCCCCGCCGCCTGCCAGCAGGCTCTCCGCCAGCAGCAGATGTTTCCTCTCCAACTGCCTACAGCCGGCCTCCTCCAGGTAAAGCCTGAGGGCCCGGCTCCGCAGGCTCTCGTGGGCGGCCAGCAGCACGGCTGTTTCCAGGCCCCAGCGGTTCCGGGCCCGCGCGCGCAGCGCCGCTGCCTGCTCCCCCAAAAACGCCTGGTCAGCGGATAAAAGCGCCGCAGCCTGGCCGGCAGCCTGTACAAAGCGGGGGTTCAGCTCCCGCAGCACGGGCATTACCCGGTGGCGCACCCGGTTGCGGGCATAATCCTCCTCCAGGTTGCTGCTGTCCGTGACAAACGCCAGCCCCTGGGCCCGGCAGTAGGTTTCTATCTCCTCCCTGGCTACCCCCAGCAGGGGCCGGAGGATCTTCCCCCGTTGCCGCGGTATGCCGCAAAGCCCGCCGCCCCCTGCCCCCCGGCACAGGTGCATCAAAATGGTTTCCGCGTTGTCGTCGGCATTGTGGGCGGTCAACACCCTATCCTCTTCCCCTGCTGCCAACTGGTGGAAGAACCCATAGCGCACCTCCCGGCCGCATTCCTCCAAGCCTTGGCCCCGTTCCCTGGCAAGGGTGGCCACGCCGGCCTGTAGTACCGCAATCTCTAGCCCCCAGGCCCTGGCAAAATCCTCGACAAAGCGCTGGTCCCGCAGGGCCTCTTCCCCCCGCAACTGGTGGTTGACGTGGGCCAGCAGCAGCCGGTCCTTTGCCACCCTGCCCATCAGCCAATGGGCCAGCGCCACCGAGTCCGCCCCGCCGGAGAACCCCACTACCAGCCGCCCCTTTGCCGGTATACCCTCTTCCCAGGCCCCCGGCAGCACCCGGCAGCACCCGCCGTCAGCCATTGCGCTCAAAGGCACGGGCGGTAAACCGCATAAACTCCGGCTGCCAGTGTACGGGGATATCCACCGTGGCCCCATGGCGATTTTTGGCCACAATGATCTCCGCGGCGTTCACATCCATATCCTCTGTCACTTCCCCGCCCTCGCTGGCGGCGTTGTACGCCTCCCGGTGGAGGAAAATGACAATATCCGCGTCCTGCTCAATAGAGCCCGAATCCCGCAGTTCTGAGAGCCCTGGCCGGTGATCCTTCGTGCGGTCCGTCGGCCTGCGCAACTGGGACATGGCAATCACCGGCACGTCCAGTTCCTTTGCCATGATCTTCAGGTTCCGGGTGATGTCGCTGATCTCGTTGACCCGGTTATCCGTCTTCTTCCCCCCGGACATGAGCTGCAAGTAGTCCACGATCACCAGTTCCACCCCTTTCAGCCTGCGCAGCTTTGCCTTCATCTGGCTTACGGTGATGCCCGGCGCGTCGTCAAAGTACAGCTCCGCCCGGCTCAGGATATCCCCGGCTTCCACCAGCCGGGCCCACTCCGCGTCCTCCATATCGCCGCTGCGCAGCTTGGTGCCCTCCACCGAGGCCTCGGTAGAAAGCAGGCGGCTTGCCAACTGCTCCCGGCCCATTTCCAGCGAAAAAAAGGCCACCCGCCGCTTGCCCGTAATGGCCGCGTGCCGGGCGATGTTCAGCCCAAAGCTGGTTTTGCCCACACCGGGCCGGGCCGCCAGCACGATCAGGTCAGAGCGGTTCAGCCCCGTAATGGTGCTGTCCAAAAGCCCTATGCCCGTGGCGATGCCCCGGTACTTGTCCCGGTCCGGGGAGTTCAGCAGGTTCAGCCGGTCAAAGGTTTCTACCAGCACATCCTTAATGGAGGCCAACCCCTCGGTTTCCTTGCTCTGCCGTATCTCGTAGATGCGCTGCTCGGCCGTTTCCAGCAGCATCTGCGCGTCCCTTTCCCCGGAGCCAGCCTCCTCCAGGATGCTACGGGCAGCCTGCATCAGGGTGCGCACATTGTACTTGTCTCGCACCATACCGGCATACAGGCCCACATGGTCCAGCGAGGGCACCAACTGGGCCAACTGGGCCAGGTACACCCGTCCCGCCTCCTGGTCAAACTCCGGATTCTCCCGCAGCTTGGTCAGCAGGGTTACAAAATCTACCGGCCGGCCAAAGGTGTACATCTCCAGCATCGCCCCGTATATCTGCTGGTTTACCACCCCGTAGAAGAAATCCGCCCGGGGCAGTATCTCCGCTACCTCGCTCAGGCATTCCGCTTTTAGCAACACCGCCCCCAGCACAGACTGCTCCGCCTCCAAGTTGAACGGCTCCCGCAGCCCGCCCTGGTAGGCCTGCCCCTCATAGTCCACTGGTTTTCCTCCTCCCGATGCGATGGATTTTTGGCCTCTGGCAGCTTAAACCCCTTTCGGCAGAAAGGGGTTTAAGGGTCAAAGGCTTTTGCCGGGCCGCAGCGCCCGCATACAGGTGTTACGCCTCGCAGACCGCCACGCTCAGGGTGGCGGTGATGCCGTTGTAGAACTTTACGTCAAAGCTGTAGGTGCCGTAGGCCTTGATCTCACTCTCCAGTACCACCTTGCGCTTGTCTACCTCTACGCCAAACTGCTTGCCGATCTCCTCCGCCAGTTCCCTGGCCGTTACGGAGCCAAACAGCTTGCCTCCCTGGCCGGCCTTCGCGTAGATTTTCACCGTTTTGCCGGAGATGGCCGCGGCGTTCTTCTGGGCCTGCTCGGTTTCGGTCTTGATCTTGTACTCTTTGGCCGCCTCGGCGTTTTTCAGTTCGTTCATAGCCTGGGCGTTGGCCTCTTTGGCCAGCTTGCGGGGCAGCAAAAAGTTCCTGCCGTACCCGTCGGAAACCTCTTTCAGTTCCCCTTTCTTCCCAATGGACTTTACGTCCTGCAACAGTACTACCTTCATGCCTATCATCCTTTCCGTCCATGTTTCTTGATCCTTGGGCGCCCATCCCTTCCCGGCTGAAAGCCCTTACCGGAAGGCCCTGCGCCCCTACTGTACGGTCATTTCCTTCAGTTTAACGTCCAGGGCCCGTATCAGCATCCGCCTGGCCTCGCCCAGGCTGACGTTTTTGATCTGGGCCCCGGCCATGGTAAAGTGCCCGCCGCCCCCGAACTCTTCCAAAATCAGTTGCACGTTCACGTCGCCCAGGCTGCGGGCAGACATACTCACATCGCCGCCCATCTTATACAGTACAAAGGAGGCCTTTACCCCCTGGATGGACAGCAGCTCGTCGGCGGCCTGGGCAGCGGCCACCCGCAAATCGTCTAGCTCCCAACTGGAGGTGGCAATGGCGCAGCCCTTGTAGATCTCCGCGCCGGAAACCAACTGGGCCTTGCGCTTGTAGCTATCCAGGGTGTTGGAGAACAGCTTTTTCACCGACACGGTGTCCGCCCCCCGCCGCCGCAGGTAGGCGGAGGCCTCAAAGGTGCGCACGCCGGTTTTTAGCACAAAGTTCTTGGTATCCAGCATAATGCCCGCCAGCAGCGCCTGGGCATCCGTCCGGTCAATGGCAGAGGAGCGGATATACTGCACCAACTCCGTCACCATTTCCGACGCCGAACTGGCATAGGGCTCGTGGTAGAAAATCAGGGCGTTTTTAATGTGCGTCACCATCATCCTGTGGTGGTCAATAACCACCACCCGGGGGATGCGCTCCAGCAGTTCCCGGCTCTCTACATAGTTGGTAGAGTGGGTGTCCACCACGATCAGTAGCGAGCGTTCCGTAGCCTGCTGCATAGCCTCCCCGGGGCTGATGAATACCTCCTCGCCCTGGTAGTTCTCGTCGATCATATCCACCAGCGTCCCCGCCAGGGTGCTGCCCCGGTTGATGACGATATTCGCCTGCTTTTCCAGGCCCTTGCGGATGGCGGCCCACATACCCACCGCCGAGCCCACGCTGTCCAGGTCCGAGTTGGTGTGCCCTATGACGAACACCCGGTCGCTGCCCGCCACATGGTCGCTTAGGGTAGCCGCGATGACCCTGGTACGCACCTTGTCCCGCTTTTCCACCCCTTTTGACAGCCCGCCGAAGAACTCGTATGTATCGCCCCCCTGCGTCACTGCCACCTGGTCGCCGCCCCGGCCCAGGGCCATTTCCAACGCCTGCCGGGCCCAGCGTTCGCTTTCGGCCACTGTCACCGCCCCCCGGCCCACGCCGATGGACACGGTGGCGCTCATGGTATTGCGGCTGTTTTTCACTTCCCGCACACGGTCCAGCACCTGGAAACGTTTCTGCTTGGCCTCCTCAATATGGGCGTCGTCTGTAACGAACAGGTACCGCCCGCTGGAAAGCTTGCGGATAAAGCCCTGTAGCTCCTCCAGCACCCAGCCGCGCAGGGCCTGTTCCACCTCCGCCGTAATCCGGGAGTCCTCGCCCCCGGCACCGTCCCGGGCCATTTCGTCCCGGTTGTCGAACACGGCCAGGCAGACCACCGGCCGGCGCTCCCGGTATTCCTTGCTGATGGCCTTAAAGTAGGTGTCATCCACAAAGTACACAATATACCCCTGCCCGGTGCGGGCGCCGTACACGGTATATTCCCGGCCCCCATAAGACACCGCCACCCCCTTCTCCTCCATAACCTGCCGGAAGGTCTTGGGGTAGATATAGCGCAAAATGCTCTCTCCCAGGCCCGGGTGCACGGCCCCCAGGGTCTGCGCAAAGGCGTTGTTTACCCACACCAGGTCGCCGGCAGGGGCCACCACGGCCACCGGCAGGGCGAATTCCTGCAGGGCTTCCGTTTCCTCGGCGCCCAGCACCTTGCCCGCTGCCCGCAGGGCCGCCACGGCGTTTTGCCGGTACAGCACCGCTGACACCGCCACTGCCAGGCAGCAAAGCCCCGCGGCGGTAAGCTCCACCGCGAACACTACCCGGCTGTACGGGTAGCTGGCGGCCGCCATTACCAGCATGGCCGCCGCCATCAGGTACATCAGCGGCGAGGTGACCCAAACCTTCTTTCTCCGCATCCTCTTCAGCTCCTTATTAAGCGCCCGTTTCTGTCAAAAAGCCCTTATACCGGGCCTATATCTCCATAATAATCGGCAGGATCATGGGGTTGCGCTGGGTCTTCCTGTACAGGAACCGGGAGAGTTCATCCTTCACGCTCTGTTTCATGCCGCTCCAGTCCCGCACCCGGCGGTTCGCGCACTCCTCCAGGGTTTTATATACCACCTTCCTGGCTTCTACCATCAACTCTTCCGACTCCCGCACATACACAAACCCGCGGGAAACAATATCCGGCCCGGCAACCACGTGGCCGTCGTTGGCGTCTACCGAACACACCGCCACAATAAGCCCGTCCTCGGCCAGATGTTTGCGGTCCCGCAGCACGATGCTGCCCACATCGCCTACGCCCAGGCCGTCCACCATCACACTGCCCGCAGGTACGTCGGCCAGCCGTTTCATGTGGTCCTCATGGATCTCCAGCACATTGCCGATATCGCCAATATAGATATCCTCCCTGGGCATCCCCATGGCCATGGCCAGCCCTGCGTGCTTTTGCAGGTGTTTCTGCTCGCCGTGCACAGGTATAAAGAACCTGGGCTTTGTCAGGGCGTGGATGAGTTTTAACTCCTCCTGGCAGGCGTGGCCGGACACGTGCACCTCGTACATGGATTCATAGATCACCGTGCAGCCCTGTTTCAGCAACTCGTCCACCACCGCGCCTACGGTCTTTTCGTTGCCGGGGATGGGCCGGGCGGACAGGATAATGAAGTCGTTTGGCCCAATGGCCACCTGCCGGTGGTCAGAGAACGCCATACGGGTCAGGGCGGACATGGGCTCGCCCTGGCTGCCGGTGGTAATCAGCACCAGTTGGCCGGGCTCGTAGCGGTTGATCAGGTTCAGGTCTACCAGCACCCCAGGGGGAATGTCCAGGTACCCCAATTCGCTGGCAATGCCCATTACATTTACCATACTACGCCCGGAAAGGGCCACCTTGCGCCCGTATTTTACCGCGCAGTTGATGATCATCTGCACCCGGCTGATGGAGGAGGCGAAGGTTGCCACAATAATGCGCTTGCCCTGGGCCCGGTTGAACAGTGCGTCCAGGGAGTCGTTGACCCGCTGCTCGGTCTGGGTATAGCCGGGCCTCTCCGCGTTGGTAGAGTCGGCCAGCAGGGCCAGCACCCCTTCCTGCCCCAACTGGGCAAACCGGGCCAGGTCAATCATTTTCCCCTCGGCGGGGGTAAAGTCGATCTTAAAGTCCCCGGTATGCACCAGCACCCCTGCGGGGCTGTGGATGGCCAGGGAAACCGAGTCGGCGATGGAGTGGTTTACGTGGATAAGCTCTACCTCCATGCAGCCCATTTTGATGCGGGAGCCCGGCGGGGTCACGTGCAGCCTGGCCGAGCCGGTGAGGCCGTGCTCTTTCAGCTTGCTCTCGATCAGCCCAATGGTCAGGGCCGTGCCGTAGACAGGCACATTGAGCTTTTTCAGCAGGTAGGGCACCGCGCCAATGTGATCCTCGTGGCCGTGGGTGATGACCACGCCTTTGATCTTCGCCCGGTGTTTCTCCACAAAGGCAAAGTCCGGGATGACCAGATCCACGCCGGGCATATCGTCGTCCGGGAAGGCCAGGCCGCAATCTACGATAAGCATATCGTCCTGGCACTCATATAGGGTAAAGTTTTTGCCGATTTCATTGAGGCCGCCCAGGAAATACACCTTGATTCCGGGCTTATTGGAGCGCCTGGCACGGCCCCGGCCCCGCTTGGGGGCGGCCTGCTGGCCTGCCGGCTGCGCCCCCTGGGCAGCCCGCTGGGCCGCGGCTACCTGGGCCGCGGCAATGGGCGCTGTGCCCATGCTTTGCCGGCGGCCACCCTGGCCACGGGCGCCCTGCTGGCGCCCGCCGGGCTTTTGCGCCTTTTGGGATTTGGGGGACTGGGAGGGTTTACGCTTGGCGCTACCCTTCTCGTTGCCGGGGGCCCGGGGGCCGGCTATTTTGCCGATTTTGGGGGCATCGGCGGCACCGCTTAGGGGCTGGTCCTGGGGGCGGGCGTCGCGGGGGGTGGGCTGGCGGCGGGGACGGTTGTTCTTCTTTTCCATGGCTGTCACACATCTTCCTCCTTGATTTGGTTTGGTGGCGGCGGGGCGTTGCGCGGGCCGGTATCGGCCAAAAATGTGGGTTTTGCATGAAATTTGCCTGCCAATCAGCCAAAACGCTCAGCAAAACGCACAGAAAAAGCGCCTGCTTTTCCCGCCTGTTCGATCTATTTGAACCGGCCCGCAGGCCGGTTGAATACCGAAAACTATAACAAAAAACGGCGTTTGCCGTATGGTGCCTATAAATATTACTCTCCATTTTACTATATCACGCGGGCGCTGTCAAGGGGGAATGGCACCTCTTCCTCCCTTCCCCTGCACACCTGCAACCTGTATTTTTATCAATTTCCCCGTGTTTTTATCCGCCTACCCCCGCCTTCCCCCCGCTTCTTCCCCACTTCTCCCCCCGTTATCTCCCCGGTATCACCCCACTCTTACCCCATTATCCCCTACTTCTCCCTTACCTGCTGTATATTTATGCACCTTTTGCCTCTCTGCTTTTTTGCCTCCGGCGGCGGAGAGTTGGCGTAGCCAACTCTTGGGCTTCTGCCCCTAAGAACCCCACCACCTTTGAAAAGGGCGAGGGCCGCCAGTGGCGGCCGTCACGAGCCGACCGAACCGGCAGGTGAGACGACGAAACTTTTATGTTTGGCTACGGAAACTTTTTTCTTTTCCTCACGTGAGAATCCTCGATAGCATTGTTAAGAATTTGAATTTTATTTTTTGTTTTGAAATGGGACTATCGTGTGCTTTTTTGGTGTACAGAGATTTTTAATGTTATATGCTATTTTATTGATTTAATTAAAGAAAAAGAGATGGGATTGGCAAAGGTGTTCTTATCATTAGGGCTTGTTTGAAAATAGAGGAAATGACGGATTTTTGACCAGAAGCGGTCAGCTTCAAGGAGAAAACCGCAAGGAATACTTGCGTATTACGAGGATTTTCGACGCAGGAGATGGCT
>NZ_JAWXXJ010000021.1:0-57088 GCF_034335085.1 Acutalibacter caecimuris
GAGGGAGGTTAAGGAGAAGGAAGGGGAGGTCTGCGGGGAGGGCGGGGACAGGGGAGTTTTGGGGGTTCTTAGGGGGCTTTTTGCAAAAAGCCCCCTGAGCCGCCGGAGGCAGGGGAGGCAGGTTAAGGAGAAGGAGGGGGGAGTCTGCGGGGAGGGCGGGGAGGGGAAGGTTTTGGGGGTTCTTAGGGGGCTTTTTGCAAAAAGCCCCCTGAGCCGCCGGAGGTAGGGGAGGGAGGCTCAGTGGCAGGGAGATGGGAGGAACTGGCGAAATACACAGAGAAAATCGGCCGGGCCTGTTATGGTCTACAAAGTTTGCAGTTTTTTTTATGAAATCTTTCAAGTAAATAACCAAAAAAGACTTGAAATTTTTTTAAAGTATGGTATGATAATAAGGACAGAACTGTAATGACCAGCATAGGGCGGCCGGCCAGGGTTTGACGGCGGGCAGGGCCCTATCAGAGAAAGGAAAGTGGTCGCAGCTATGATGACGAAACCCGCGGATAAATCCGCAGACAGCGCCAGGCAGGATCCGGCGCAAGTGCCGCTGTTTTTGTTCCACAGCGGGAAGAACCGCCGCCTGTACGAATATATGGGGGTGCACAAGGTTACCCATAAGGGCAAGGAATGTATGGTGGCCAGGGTGTGGGCACCCCATGCCAGGGCGGTGTCCCTGGTGGGGAACTTTTGCAACTGGGACAGCGCCAAGTATCCGCTGAAAAAAGTGGACGACAGCGTGTGGGAGGGCTATACGGACTTTGTGTTTGCCCCCTTTGAGATGTACAAGTTCTACATTAAGACCGCCGGGGGCGAGGACACCTACAAGGCCGACCCCTTTGCCCGGCATACCGAAACCCGGCCGGGGACTGCCTCGCGGTGGTACGAGATAGAGGGCTACCAGTGGGCCGACGCCCAGTGGCAGAAAAAAAAGGAGAGCCTTAAGCATTACAACCAGCCGGTGAATATATATGAGGTGCACGCCGGTTCCTGGCGCAAGTACGCGGACGGGAGCGTGTTCTCTTACGATAAGCTGGGGGATGAATTGATCCCGTATGTGAAAGAGATGGGCTTTACCCACATCGAGTTTATGCCGCTGACCGAGTACCCCTATGACGGCTCTTGGGGGTACCAGGTGATGGGGTACTTCGCGCCGACCTCCCGCTACGGACAGCCGGAGGATTTGATGCGCTTTGTGGACCGGTGCCATCAGGCGGGGATCGGGGTGATTATGGACTGGGTGCCCGCGCACTTCCCCAAGGACGCGGCCGGGCTGGCCCGGTTTGACGGCACCCCCTGCTATGAGTATGAGGACCCCCGCAAGGGCGAACATAAAGAATGGGGCACCCTGGTGTTTGACTACGGCAGGCCGGAGGTTATGAGCTTTTTGATCTCCAGCGCGGTGTTTTGGCTGAAGGAGTACCATGTGGACGGCCTGCGGGTGGACGCGGTGGCCAGTATGCTGTACCTGGACTATAACCGGCAGGACGGGGAATGGATACCCAACAAGGACGGGGGCAAGGAGAACCTGGAGGCGGTGGCCTTTTTGCAGGCATTGAACGAGGCCGCCTTTGCCGAGGTGCAGGACCCGATGATGATCGCCGAGGAGAGCACGGCTTGGCCTATGGTGACAAAGCCCACCTTTATGGGCGGGTTGGGGTTCAACTACAAGTGGAATATGGGCTGGATGAACGATATGCTGCGGTATATGTCCATGGACCCGCTGTTCCGCAGCGGGAACCACAACAGCTTGACCTTCTCCTTCTTCTACGCGTTTTCCGAGAACTTTATTTTGCCCATCTCCCACGACGAGGTGGTGTACGGGAAGGGGTCGCTCATCAACAAGATGCCCGGTGACGATAAGATGAAGGCCGACCAGATGCGGGCCTTTGTGGCCTATATGATGGGGCACCCGGGGAAAAAGTTGCAGTTTATGGGCACGGAGTTCGCCCAGAAAAACGAGTGGAACTTTGAAAAGGAACTGGAATGGGGGCTGCTACAGTACCAGGAGCACAAGGACGCCCAGGACTTCTTTAAGGCGGTGAACCACTTCTACCTGGAGCACCCGGCCCTGTGGGAGATCGACTTTGACTGGGGCGGCTTTGAGTGGATCAGCAACGACGACTACACCCAGAGTGTGATCGCTTTCCGGCGGAAGTCTTTGGAGGGCAAGGAACTGGTGTGCGTGTGCAATTTTGTGCCCGTGCAGCGGGAGAATTATAAGATCGGCATACCCTACTGGGGCACCTGGGCGGAGGTGTTTACCTCTGACGACAAGGCCTTTGGGGGCGGCGGCGTGACCAACGGCAAGGCGGTGAAAACCATTGACGAGCCTATGCACGGCTGCGAGCAGTGCGTGGAGCTGACCCTGCCGGGGAACACGGTGTTCTTTTTGGAGTGCGTGCACCGGGAGGAAAAACCCGCCAAAAAGGAGAAACCCGCCAAGGCCAAAAAGCTTGGGCCGCCCAAGGTGATAGACTCAAAAAAGGAGGGCGCCGGCAAGGCGGTAAGGGCGAGCTGAAAACCCGCCACCTTGCCTCCGGCGGCGGAGAGTTGGCGTAGCCAACTCTGGGGCGTTGATTCTCGGCTGCCGCCTCGGTCGGCGACGGGAAATCGCCACCGGCGATTGTCGCCCCCTAAGAACCCCACCACCTTTGAAAAGGTGGACGAAACTTTTATTGTTTGCCCGTTTGAAAAGAGCGAGGGGCACCGGCTACTTGGCGCAGCCAAGGTAGAGCGGCCGTCACGAGCCGGGCGAACCGGCAGGTGAGACGACGAAACTTTTACGATTTGTTGGCCGGTGGCTTGCTTTTGCACGATTTATTTTGGACACACCCGCCAGAAGGGCCCGGTTAAGAGGGGTGCGCGGCGGAGATAGGTACAAAGGCCCCGTGGGAGCGGCGGCTTTGTGATAGAGTTAAAAATCCAAATTCAGGAGGACGAAATATGTTACCCAAACAAGAAGTAGTAGCCATGCTGCTTGCGGGGGGCCAGGGCAGCCGCCTGGGCGTGCTGACCAAGAACTTAGCAAAGCCTGCCGTGCCCTTTGGCGGCAAGTACCGTATTATTGACTTTCCCCTTTCCAACTGTGTGAATTCCGGCATTGAGACAGTGGGCGTGCTGACCCAGTACCAGCCGCTGGAGCTGAACGAATACATCGGTTCCGGCCAGCCCTGGGACCTGGACAGCATGGACGCGGGCGTGCACGTGCTGCCCCCCTACCAGAAGAGCAAGAAATCGGACTGGTACAAGGGGACGGCCAATGCCATCACCCAGAACATACCTTTTATTGAGCGGTATAACCCGGAATATGTGGTGGTGCTTTCCGGCGACCATATCTACAAGATGGACTATGCGGAGATGATCGCCTTCCACAAGGAGAAGGACGCCGCCGTGACCATTGCCGTGCAGCAGGTGCCCATGGCCGAGGCCAGCCGGTTTGGCATACTGAACACCAACGAGGACGGCTCTATCTACGAGTTTGACGAGAAACCCAAGAAACCCAAGAGCGACC
Organism: Acutalibacter caecimuris; assembly: GCF_034335085.1. NCBI lineage: Bacteria > Bacillati > Bacillota > Clostridia > Eubacteriales > Acutalibacteraceae > Acutalibacter > Acutalibacter caecimuris. Next base: position 3,509 of record NZ_JAWXXJ010000021.1, read on the forward strand.
TGGCCAACATGGGCATCTATGTGTTCAGTTGGGAGAAACTGCGGAAGTTCCTGCTGGCGGACGAGGAGGACCCCAAGAGCTCCAACGACTTTGGCAAGAACGTGCTGCCCGCCATGCTGAACGCCGGGGAGCGGATGTTTGCTTACCGCTTTGAGGGCTACTGGAAGGACGTGGGGACCATTGACAGCCTGTGGGAGGCCAATATGGACCTGCTGGACCCCAATATCCCCCTGGACCTGAGCGACCCGGACTGGCGCATTTACAGCCGCAACCCGGTAATGCCGCCCCATTACATTGCCAAGGGCGCCCATGTGCAGAACTCTACCGTGGCGGAGGGCTGCAATGTGTACGGCGACCTGGAGTTCTCCATCCTGTTTGCGGGGGTGTATGTGGCCCCTGGGGCGGAGGTGCACTCTTCTATCATCATGCCCGGCGCGCGCATTGAGGAGGGCGCCAGGGTGCAGTATGCCATTGTGGCCGAGAACGCCGTGGTGGGCGCCGGGGCCACGGTGGGCCAACGCCCCGAAAACGTGGAGAACAAGGACGAGTGGGGCGTGGCCGTGGTGGGCCCCAACTGCAAGGTGCCCGCCGGCGGCACGGTGGCCCCGAAAGAGATGCTGGACGCCGAAGAGGCACAGAAGAACTGAGGGCAGACGGCAGGAACGGAAAAAATTAACCCAAATGAAAGGGAGCTGGTCTATATATGATGCGGGGCAACGACGTAATTGGCATTTTGTTTGCCTATGTGCATGAGGAGCGCGTGCGGGAACTGACGGAAAACCGGGTGATGGCTTCCATCCCCTATGGCGGGCGGTACCGGCTGGTGGACTTCGCCCTGTCGAACCTGGTGAACTCCGGGGTGAACAAGGTGGGGGTGATCACGGAGGAGAACTACCAGTCTTTGATGGACCACCTGGGCTCGGGCAAGTCCTGGAACCTGTCGCGCAAGCGGGAGGGGCTGTACCTGCTGCCGCCCTTTGGCGCGGCGACCGACCGCACCGACGGGCTGGTGGCCAGCCTGGCGTCCATCCACCGGTTTTTGAAGAACTCGAAAGAGGAATACGTGCTGTTCTCCAACTGCGACACGGTGTCCAATATCGACTACCGGGATGTGTTCCGGTTCCATACGGAGAAAAACGCGGATATTACCATTATCTACCGGCACGGGAACTCGCCGGACACGGATAAGAACGTGGTGTACACGGTGGACCCGGAGGGCTTTGTGCGGGATATGCTGGTGAAACGGGGCAGCGACGCCAACTGCAACTACGGCATTGGCAAATGCATTATACGCCGGCAGAAACTGATGGACCTGGTGGACGACTGCATGAGCCGGAACCTGTACGACTTTGACCGGGACGTGATGCAGCGCAACCTGAAGGAGCTGAAGGTATACGGCTATGCGTATACCGGCGCCGCCTACACCATTACCTCCTTTAAGGATTATTTTGACGCCAACATGGCGCTGATGGACCCCAAGGTGCGGGCCCAACTATTCCCGGCGGACCGGCCGATTTACACCAAGGTGCGGGACGATATGCCCGCCAAGTACGGGCTGGGCTCTTCGGTGACCAACTCGATTGTGGCGGACGGCTGCGTGATTGACGGGGAAGTGGAGAACTGCGTGCTGTTCAGGGGCGTGAAGGTGAAGAAGGGCGCCAAGCTGAAGAATTGCGTGATTATGCAGGACTGCGTGATTGGCGAGGGCACCAAGCTGGACTATGTGGTGGCGGATAAGAATGTGGAGTTTGACATGAACCGCACCATGTCCGGCTACCAGAGCTACCCTGTTTACGTGGGCAAGGGCAGCCGGGTGTAAGCCGGCCCCCCAGTCGGCGGGGTAAGCGGGGATCGCAAGTTCAGGCAGAATATAGTAGAAAGGAAATTCTACCATGAAGATTTTATACTGTGCCAGTGAAGCATTGCCCTTTTCGGCCACCGGTGGCCTTGCGGATGTAGCGGGCTCGCTGCCCCAGGCCCTGCGGGCCCGTATGGTGGGCTGCCGGGTGGTGGTGCCGCTGTACGACAATGTGTCCCAGGAGTTGCGGGACAAGATGAAGTTTATCACCAGCATCAGCGTGCCGGTGGCGTGGCGGCGGCAGTACTGCGGCATTTTTGAGGCGAAAATAGGCAGCGTGACCTATTACCTGATTGACAACCAGTATTACTTTAAGCGGGGCAGGCTGTACGGCCACTTTGACGACGCGGAGCGGTTTGCGTTCTTCTCACGGGCGATTTTGGAGATGCTGCCCTACATTGACTACAAGCCGGACGTGATTCACGCCAACGACTGGCAGACCGCGCTGGTGCCGGTGTACTACCGGCTGTTCTACGCCAACAACGAGTGGTATGCGGGCATTAAGACCCTGTTCACCATCCACAATATCCAGTACCAGGGCCAGTATGGGAAGGATATTTTGGAGGATGTGTTCGGCATACCGGCTTATGAGAGCCAACTGCTGGAGTTTAACCGGGACGTGAACCTGATGAAGGGCGCCATTGAGTGCGCCAACTGGGTGTCTACCGTAAGCCCCACCTACGCCCAGGAGATTTTGGACCCCTGGTTCTCCCACAAGCTGGACCCCATCCTGCGGGAGCGGTCGTGGAAGCTTTCTGGCATATTGAACGGCATTGACACGGTGAACTATGACCCGGAGAAGGACCCCAGCCTGTTTGCCAACTACAGCCGGGCCGACAAGGCCAACAAGGCGGTGAACAAGCAGAAATTGCAGGAGCGCCTGTGCATTGAGGTGGACCCGGACGTGCCGGTGGTGGGCATGGTGACCAGGCTGGTGTCCCACAAGGGGCTGGACCTGGTGAAAGAAGGCGTGGACAATGTGATGGAGTACTCCAACGCGCAGATTGTAATTTTGGGCAGCGGCGATTTGGAGTATGAGAACTACTTTAAGTGGATGCAGGAGAAGTATCCCGGCCGGTTTGTGCTGTGCCTGGGCTTTGTGCCGGAGCTGTCCCGGAAGATCTACGCGGGGGCGGATATCTTCCTGATGCCCAGCAAGTCGGAGCCCTGCGGGCTTTCCCAGATGATCGCCCTGCGGTACGGTACCATCCCGGTGATACGGGAAACCGGCGGGCTGAAGGATTCCATCACCGACAGCGGCGACGGGGTGGGCAATGGCTTTACCTTTATGACCTACAATACCGGGGATATGCTGCACAGCCTGCACCGGGCCATTTACGCCTATAACTCTGACAAAGAGGGATGGGGGATGCTGGTGGACCGGGCCATGGGCTGCGACAACAGTTGGGGGAAATCTGCCGGGGAGTATATTAAGCTGTATAAGCAGATTATGGAGAACTGACCGTTTGCCAAAAACCGCCGGCCTCCCTAGGGGGGCCGGCGGTTTTTGGCGCGGGGGATTGACCTTGACTTTTGGACGGGTGGGGAGTATAATGGGCGTAGCATTTTGCAAGAGAGGGACCGACCATATTCAGAAAAGAGGTTGAAAAAATGGAAGAGAATAAAAGCACCATGGCCAAGGAACTGGCCGAAAAGCTGCTGCTGGACCGGGCCAAGTCGGCCAGGGAAGCCTGCGCGGCCAATATTGGCAAGGCGATGGACTTTGCCGAGGGGTACAAGGATTTTATCGACGGGGCCAAGACCGAGCGGGAAGCGGTGGACTGGGCCGTGCAGGCGGCCAAGGCTGCCGGGTTCCAGGCGTTTGACCCCAACGTGAAGTACAGCGCCGGGGACAAGGTGTATTACAACAACCGGGGCAAGGCCATGTGCCTGGCGGTGATTGGGAAAAAGGGCGCGGCCCAGGGCGTGCGCATTGCCGCTGCCCACATTGACAGCCCGCGGATCGACCTGAAACCCATACCGCTGTACGAGAGCAACGAACTCTGCCTGCTGAAAACCCACTACTATGGCGGCATTAAGAAGTACCAGTGGGCGGCCATCCCGCTGGCACTGCACGGGAAGATCGTGCGCCGGGACGGCAGCGAGGTGGTGGTGAACATCGGCGAGAACCAGGGGGACCCCCAGTTCTGCATCACCGACATTTTGCCCCACTTGGGGAAAGACCAGAGCGTGAAAAAGCTGGGCGAGGCCTTTACCGGCGAGGATTTGAACGTGCTGGTGGGCAGCCTGCCCCTGGACAAAGAGGGCGAGCAACTGTATAAGCTGAACGTGATGAAGATACTCAACGAGCAGTATGGCATTGTGGAGGGGGATTTGATCTCCGCCGAGCTGGAGTTTGTGCCGGCCTTTAAGGCGGCGGACGTGGGCTTTGACCGGAGCATGGTGGGCGCTTACGGCCACGACGACCGGGTGTGCGCTTACCCCGCTTTGCAGGCCCTGTTTGACTGCGAGGCCCCGGAGAAAACCTCTTTGGTGGTGCTGGCGGACAAGGAGGAGATTGGCAGCGTGGGCAACACGGGGCTGGCCTCTGAGTATATGAACTACTTTGTGGCGGATTTGGCCGAGGCCGAGGGCCAGAACCCCCGCCGGGTGTGGAGCCAGTCCAGTTGCCTCTCCGCCGACGTGACGGCGGCGCTGGACCCCACCTATATCTCTGCCTATGAGCCGGGGAACTCCACCTACCTGAACCGGGGCGTGGGCATTGCCAAGTACACCGGCAGCCGGGGCAAGGGCGGCAGCAACGACGCCTCTGCCGAGTTTTTGGGCTGGGTGCGGCGCGTGCTGGACGACGCGGGCGTGCTGTGGCAGATTGGCGAACTGGGCAAGGTGGACCAGGGCGGCGGCGGCACCGTGGCCTATGACGTGGCCCGGCTGAACGCGGACGTGATCGACATTGGCGTGCCGGTGCTGTCCATGCACTCCCCCTTTGAGGTGATCTCCAAGATCGACCTGTTTAGCGCGTACCAGGCTTTTAAAGCCTATTTTGAGGCGGAATAAGCCCGGTTTGGCGGGCCCGCCGGCCGGTTGAAGGGCCCCGCGCTTGGGCGTGGGGCGGAAAACCGGCAGGAAAAAAGAAAAAGGCCGGCCGGACAAAACCTGTCCGGCCGGCCTTTTTGTTTGGGGGGAAGTTAGAGGCCCAGCACCAGGCGGGCGATGTTGAAGTAGATGGTGAGGGCGACGGCATCTACAATGGTGGTGACCAGGGGGCTGGCCATTACGGCGGGGTCGAACCCCAGGCGCTTGGCCAGCACGGGCAGGCTGCTGCCCACCAGGTTGGCCACCAGCACCACGGCCATAAGGGTGATGCAGACAACGGCCGCTACCGGGAGGCCCACCCGGTCAAAGAGCATGAGCTTGGCAAAATTGGCCACGGCCAGGGTGCCGCCGTTGAGCAGGGCCACGGCGCTCTCTTTGAGGAGCATACGGGGCACGTCGGCGTAGCGGATCTCCCCCAGGGAGAGGCCCCGGATGATGGTGACGGAACTTTGCCCGCCGGAGTTGCCGCCGGTATCCATGAGCATGGGGATGAACCCGGTGAGCACCATGCTGGCGGCCAGGGCCCCCTGGTAGGCGCCGATAATGGCGCTGGTGAAGGTGGCGGAGATCATCAAAAACAGCAGCCAGGGCACCCGGTTGCGCCAGGTTTCCCACACGCCGGTTTTCATGTAGGGGCGGTCGGAGGGGGCGATGGCGGCCATTTTCTCAATGTCCTCGGTGGCCTCCTCCTGGATGACGTCGATGGCGTCGTCTACGGTGACAATGCCGACCAGGCGCTCTTCGGCATCGACCACAGGTAGGGCCAGGAAGTCGTAGCGGCTCAGTTGGCGGGCGGCTTCCTCCTGGTCGGTGTGGGTGTTGACAAACTTGATGTTGGTTTCCATGATGTTGCGGATGACCTGGCCTTTATCCGCCAGGAGCAGGTCCTTGACCGTGACGATGCCCTCCAGCTTGCGGCGGCTGTCGGTAACATAGCAGGTGTAGATGGTTTCCTTCTCTACCCCGGTGCGGCGGATGCGCTCGAAAGCCTGTTCCACGGTCATGCTGCGTTTCAGGTCTACGTACTCCATGGTCATGATGCTGCCGGCGCTGTCCTTGGGGTAGTTGAGCACCTGGTTGATCATTTTGCGGGTGTCCGGGTCTACATGGCGCAGGATTTTTTTGACCACATTGGCGGGCATTTCTTCGATCATGTCTACGGTGTCATCCAGGAAAAGCTGGTCCATAACATCGTCCAGCTCCCGGTCACTGAAACCCTGTACCAGCAACTCCTGGGCCTCGGCGGACATATAGGCGAAGGCGCCGGCGGCCAACTCTTTGGGGAAGAGGCGGAATACAACGGGCATTTTTTGCCCGGAGAGCTCTTCCAGCAGGGCGGCGGCATCGGCAGGGTTGAGGCCCTTGAGCAGGGCCCCGGCCTGGGGGTATTTCCGTTCCTCCAGCAGGGCGTTGAGCCGGGGGAGGGTTTGGGCGGCGATTTGGTTTTCCATTTTGTGTACCTCCTTTGCTTTGGGGGCCGGGCATAGGCGCCCGGAGAAGTACACAGCGCAAACCGGTGGGGCTACCAGAACACGCGGCCCGGCTATGGCCAGGGCGCCATGGAGATATGACGGCAGGCGAGCCGGGTAAGCGGTTCTTGCGGTTCGGCGCTGTCGCTACTTCGTGGAACGCTCACACTTGCTCACCTCACAATTTGTGGATTTATTGGGGACGCTGCCCCCTCCCTATGGTATCGCGTTTTGGCCTAATTGTCAAGCCGAAACTGTTGCCAAGAATTGGGCTTTGCCTCCGGCGGCCGAAGAGTTGGCTGTGCCCTCTCTGGGGTGTTGCCTCCGGCGGCGCAGAGTTGGCTGTGCCAACTCTTGGGCGTTGCCCCTTGGGAATCCCCACCACTTTTGAAAAAGTGGACAAAACTTTTATGTTTCGCTTTTTTGTTGTTTGGGTGGTGACTTTGGAGTGTTGTGGCTTAGGGGAGGCTTTTGGGAAGGGGAGGAAAATTTTTTTATTTATGCGGGGGTTGGGGGATTAAAAAAGAAAAAAACGCAAAACTTCTGCCGGGCGGGCGCGGGGGAAAGGGGTGGGGAGAGAGGGAGGTTGGAGGGCGCGGGAGGAAAAGTTTTGGTCCAACTTTTACAAAAGTTGGCGGAGCGCGAGGCAGGGCCTCGCGGCCTTGGGCGGCCGGCCTAAAAAGGAAAAGCCATGCAGGGCCTCGCGGCCTTAAGCGGCCGGCCTAAAAAAGGAAAAGCCTTGCCGGGAGGGCAGGGCTTTGGGCGGGGCTTAGAAACGGACGACCTGGTTGGTTTCGGCGGAGCGGAAGATGGCCTCCATCAGGCGCATAAGCTGGCGCTGCTGGTCGTGGGTGACGATCTGCTGGGCCTCGCCGTTGACCACCTGGGCGATGTTGCGGTAATAGTCTTTGATGTCCGTATCGATGCGGGGGAGGGGGAGTTCTTTGATGGTGTCATCGGTACGGGGGGCCATGGTTTTGGTGAGGCCCGCGGCGGTGACGATGGGCACCGCGTCGTGCTTTTCGTCGCTGGTGGCCACCACGATTTTGCCGTTTACGTGGAAGTCCTCGATAACGGCGGTGCCGTTGAGGCCCTCGATATACCAGCGGGGCAGGTTGATAAAGTTGCTGGTACCCACCTCGACGGTAAACACGATGCCGCCGTTCTCGTCCGGGAAGGTGAAGGTGGCGGTAAAGCCGTCGTCTACCTCCTCATTGGTCACATTGGACAGGGTGGCGTAGACGGTTTCGGGCATACGGCCCATCATCATGTTCATCTGGTCCAGCAGGTGCACGCCCCAGTCCAGCACCATGCCGCCGCCGTGCTCTTTGGTGTTGCGCCAATCCCCCGGAATGCCCCGGCTGCCGTGGACCCGGCTTTGGACGGCGAACACCCGGCCCAGTTGGCCGGACTGGACGATCTGCTTGGCCACCAGGAAATCTTCGTCCCAGCGGCGGTTCTGGTGCACGGTGAACACCGAGCCGGTGCGCTGGCTGGCGGCGATCATCTCCTCCAGCACGGCGGTGGACATGGTGACGGGCTTTTCGCTGATGGCCAGCTTGCCGGCCTCCATGGCCTGGATGCACACGTCCCGGTGGGCGTCGTTGGGTATGGCGACCGTGACCACGTCTACGGCGGGGTCGGCCAGCAGCTCCTCATACGAGGCATAGGCGTGGATGCCGGCCTCTTCGGCGGCCTGGTTGCGCGCGGGGAGGATATCATAGACCCCTTGCAGGTGGACTTCCGGGATCTCTTGCAGGCGGCGGGTGTGCCAGCCGCCCATGCCGCCGTACCCGACGACAGCGACGTTTACGATTTTACCCATAAAAACCTCCAAAATAAATAAATATGTATAAAAAGACAGGGTCAAAACTGCTAGAATCATTATACCATGGGAAGGAAAAGGAAGCAAGGGCGGGGCGGGGATTTTTTGCCCAGGGGTGACGGCGGCGCTTAGCGGCGGCCCTCCCGCTTTTGCTGGCGGACGTCCTGCCCCATGAACTCCAGCAGGCTGTAGGAGCCGAAAACCCGTGAGGTGAACCGCTGGCCGTAGCGGCTTTCCAGCGCCCGGAGGTTCAGGTTGGTGCTGATAATGGTGGGGCGGCTGGCCAGCATCCGGCAGTTGACCACGTCGTAGAGTACGGCGTTTAGGTAGTTGGTGGCCCCCTCGGCGCCCAGGTCATCCAAAATCAGCAGGTCGCAGCCCTTGAGGGCGTCGGCGGTGTTGGAATCATCCCGGTCGAAACGCTCTTTCTCAAAGGCGGAGGTGAAACCCTGCACCGAGCCGTAGACCACCCCAAAGCCCTTATCCAGGGCGGTGTTGGCAATGGCCAGGGACAGGTGGGTTTTGCCCAGGCCCGTGCCCCCCCAGAACAGCAGGCTGGAGGAATGGGGCCGGAACCGGCTGGCATAGCTTTGGCAGGTTTGCAGCACGGCCTGCATCTGCTGGTAAGCCTGGGGGTTGCCCTGGTAGTAGGCTAGGGAAAAGCTTTGGAAGGTGCTGGCGGCCAGGGGGAGCCCGTCGCTAAGCTGGCGGTAGGCGGCCTGCTTGCGCAGCAGCCGGTAGCACTGGCACATTTTGCCGTCTACAAAGCCGGTGTCCTGGCAGAGTGGGCAGGTGTACTGGGGGGTGACATCCTGCCGGGAGAGCCCGTTTTGGCGGAGCAGTTCCTCGTACTGCCGGTTGAGGGACAGGCCCTGGGCCTTCAGCTTTTCCAGCGCGGCGCGGACGTCGCCGCCGGCCAGGACGGCCCGGGCGGCCGCCACGCCGTTTTGGGCCATCTGCTGCTTGAGGGCGGCGGCCTGGGGGCAGCGGAGGAAGAAATCTTGCAGGTTGGCGGCGGCCAGGCTTTCGGCGTCCTGCTTGCGGCGTGTCAGCTCGGCCCGGGCGGCGGTGGCAACTTTTTTATCATAGCCCATGTCCAGATCCTCCTTGGTTAGAGATCATCGACCACATTGAGGCTGCTCAGGCGGGAGAGCTCGTCGATGTCATAGCTTTTGCCGGCTGTGGCCCCGGCGTCCTGGGCCGCCTGGCGGCGCTCTTTCTCCTGCCGGGCCTCGGCGGGGGTGCGGATACCCTGGCTGTGCCAGCGGGCCAGTACCTTGTCCATGTAAGCGGCGCTGAATTTACCCGCGTGCTCGGCGCAGGCGTCGTAGGCGGCGGCCAGCATTTCGTCGCTGAACTTCCACTCCCACACCCAGCGCAGGGCCCGCTCCCCTTCGGATTTGCTGGGGGCCCGGCGGTCCAGCCCGGCGGCGGCAGTGACCTTTGCCCAGGCCTGGCGCTCGCGGGTAAGGGCCTGTAGCTTGGCCTCGGCGGCCTCAACGGAAAAAATGCCGCTTTCGGCCCAGTCACGGGCCACGGAATCGATATAGCTGGTGCCGGTGCGGCCCACGCCGGCAGCGTATTGCAGGAGCATCACCGTGACCTCCGGGGGGAGGCCGTAGTCGTCGGTGATGGCCAGCAGTTCGGCGGACATGGCCGGGGAGAGGGTTTTGCCCAAAGTGGTTTCGGCCTCTTGCAGGAGGAAACGCACGGCCGCGGACTCGGCCAACCGGGCGGCAAGATGCTGGCCGTCCGGCCGGATCAGGCGCTTTTTGGGGGGGAGGGCGGAGGGTTCTGGGGCAGGGGCCGCCGGGGGGGCCGTGGCGGGCTGGGGCTCTGCCGGGGGGACGGGCTGGGGAGGCTGGGGGGGCGCCGGGATGGCCGGCCGTGCCGGGGCAGCCTCCGGCTGGGGCACGGGGCTGAGCAGCTCCCCGGCGGCACAGAGCAGGCCCCGGTCGCACCAGTACTCCAGAGCCTCGGCGGCCTGCCCGGCGGACATACCCAGGGCGGCGGCCAGGGCCTCTACGGAAAAGGGCTGGCCCGGATTGCGCAGCACCCAGAGGATGGCTTGCAGTTGTTCTTTGCCGGCCAGTTTCAGGTGGCGGTCCACCAGCGCGCAGGGCACGGCGAAAACCTGGTTCCACAGGCCCACATCAAGTCGGTAAGTCATGCTTGGCAGCTCCTTTTTTGTCGCTATTAGGGTCATTATAGCACTTGGGGGCGGGGGCGGTCAAGGGGCTTTCGCGCCTGGAGGGTGGCTTAAGACCTTGGGGCGCTGCCCCAAACCCCGCCACTTTTGAAAAAGTGGACAAAACTTTTGCGGAAGGGCGCTTTTTTGTTTTTTTCTTCTTCGCCTTCTCCTTCTCATTCTCTTCTTCTTTTTCTGTTTTTGTGGGGGATTTGGCATAGGGAATAAAATGAGGTTTTCTCTTGCTTTTTTTTCGCATATAAGGTACAATAGGAATATATCCCGCGAAGGCGTGAAAGGGAGGCTGGGAGTATGGAGATTATGGACTTTATCTGGCTGGGGGTGGCCATTACGGCTGCCATTGTGGAGGCCGCCGTGCCCGCGCTGGTGTCGATCTGGTTTGTGCCGGGGAGCGTGCTGGCCCTGCTGGCAAGCCTGGCGGGTGGGGCCCTGTGGTTGCAGTTGCTGCTGTTTTTAGGGGGCTCGGTGCTGGCATTGGCGCTGACCAGGCCCCTGGCACGGCGCTTGCAGAAGGGGTCTACCTCTACCAACGCGGACCGGGTTTTGGGCGCGGAGGCGGTGGTGACCCAGGAGGTGAACAACCTGCTGGGCCAGGGCCGGGTAGAGGTGATGGGCAACAGTTGGGCTGCCCGCTCGGCCAGCCCGGACCGGGTGATTGCACCGGAAGAAACGGTGACCGTGGTACGCATTGAGGGCGTGAAACTGATCGTATCGCCCGCTGAAAAGCTGAAAGGAGAACTGTCATGATGAATGCTTTAAGTATGCTGTTGTTTTCTGAGGGAGCGGGCCTGGCTGCGTTTGGGGGCGCGGTTGTGGTGGTTGTGCTGGTCATCTTTGTGCTGGCGGTGATTATTTCTAACATTAAGGTGGTGCCGCAGGCCCATGCCTATGTGTTAGAGCGGCTGGGGGCTTTCCACGCGGCTTGGGGTACCGGGCTGCACCTGAAGATCCCGTTTATTGACCGCATTGCCAAAAAGGTGAGTTTGAAGGAGCAGGTGATCGACTTTCCGCCCCAGCCGGTGATTACCAAGGACAATGTGACCATGCAGATCGACACGGTGGTGTATTTCCAGATTACCGACCCCAAGCTGTATGCCTATGGGGTGGAGAACCCGATTTCGGCTATTGAGAACCTCTCTGCCACCACCCTGCGGAACATTATTGGCGATATGGAACTGGACCACACCCTGACCTCCCGCGACGTGATCAACTCTAAAATACGGGTGATTTTGGACGAGGCCACGGACGCATGGGGCATCAAGGTGAACCGGGTGGAACTGAAGAATATCATCCCGCCCAGGGAGATACAGGACTCGATGGAGAAACAGATGAAGGCCGAGCGGGAGCGCCGGGCCAAGATACTGGACGCCGAGGGCGAAAAACGCAGCGCGATTTTGATTGCTGAGGGCGAGAAGGAATCTGCCGTGCTGCGGGCCGAGGCTGTGAAGGAAACCAAGATTCGGGAGGCCCAGGGTGAGGCGGAGGCGATCCTCTCGGTGCAGCGGGCAATGGCGGACGCCATTAAGCTGATGAACGAGGCCCACCCCAGCGAACAGGTGATCGCGCTGAAGAGCCTGGAGGCTTTCCAGGCCGCGGCGGACGGCCGGGCAACCAAGATTATTGTGCCCTCGAACATCCAGGGGCTGGCCGGTATGGCGGCCTCGGTAAAGGAACTGTTTGCGGAATCGCCCAAGCAGTAAAGGGGACAGGACAAAAACGGAATAACGCGGGCGGGCCCTCCGGCAGGGGGCCCGCTTTTTGTGGGCAAAAGCACCCTCGGAACATTATAAACGTAAACAAAGCAAGCGGAAAATGGGGAACTCTGTGGGCTTGCCCCAAACATAGGGGAAGGAAGTTTGGGCATAGGCGGCCAAGTGTGGGGAGAAAAGCTGCCGGGTAGGAGGTTGCACGCGGAAAATGGCCGCTAAAGGGCAAAAGGGCGGCGGTTTCGGTTTTACAAAAAAGCGCCCCAAAAGTAGGAAAAATGCTGCCCCCAAATGCAGGGGAAAAGCTGCCGGATGAGAAGGATTTTCCGCAGGAAACGGATGTTGAAGGATAAATGGGCAGCGAGTTCGGTTTTGTAGGCAATCCCCCGAACAAATGGCAGAGAAAAATAAAAAGAAAAAAGATAAAAAGATAAAAAGATAAAAAGAAAAAAAGAAATACTGCATCCGGCCAAAGGGCAGGATGCAGTAAAGGCAAAGGGCGTGCCCAGCCGGGCGGTCGAGCACAGGCGAAAAAGCCAGAGCGCGGCAGGAGACGGGATCAAGTTTTTTGAAGAGTCCAGAGAAACTTTTTTACAAAAAAGTTTCTTTGGCCGCCGGAGGCGACCGTAAGGAGGCTTGCAGGCCGCCGGAGGCGACCGTAAGGGGGCTTGCAGGCCCAAAAGGGGCGTTACCGAGCCCGGAAACCGGCCAGGTCGACCAGGCGGCCGCCGGCCAAGCGGGATTCCTCGGCGGCCAGGGCGATGTAGTGGCTCTCCATGGAGTTTTGCAGGGTGGTGGTGCGCTGGGTGGGGGCGGCGCCGTCGAGGAGCATATCCAGGAAGTCGGAGATGATGCCGCTGTCGCCACCGCCGTGGCCCTTGAGGTCGCCGGAGAGGGTTTTCAGGTCGATGGTTTCTTCCCCTTGGCCGAACAACCGCACCCGGATGGTGTTGGACTTCATGTCCGCCTCGATTTCCCCTTTGGTGCCCATGGCCTTGAAGTAGCGGTAGCAGTCCTCGGTAAAGGCGCACATGGTAAAGCTGACAGTGCTGCCGTCCTCCATGAGCAGGTTGGTCTGCTGGTGGTCGACCACGTTGTTGTCGCAGCGGAACACGCAGCGGCCGTACTGGCCTTGCTCCAGGGCCTTGCGGGTGGATTCAGGGGTGTTCTCGACGCTGAGCACGGAGCTGATCCAACTGCTGCCGTTGAGCAGGCCGGTCTTTTCGCTGGTGAGGTAGATTTTCTCCGCGTCAAAAATGCAGCCTTCTTTGGCCTGGCAGCCCCCTAGGCAGTAGGGGGTGGAGCCCGCGGGGGCCATCTCCTCCTTAAACAGATGGATGCCGCCCACCGAGGACACGGCCTTGCACTTTTTGCCCATCAGCCAAGTGAGGATGTCCATATCGTGGCAGGATTTTTGCAGGATCATGGGGCTGGTCTGATCCGCGTTGCGCCAGTTGCCCCGGACAAAGCTGTGGGCCTGGTGCCAGTAGCCCACGTTCTCGTTGGCGCAGATGCTGACAACATCGCCGATTTTGCCGCTGTCCAGCAGATCTTTGAGGGTATTGTAGAACAGGGTGTACCGCAGCACGTGGCAGAGGATGACATACTGGTTTGGGTGGGCCGCCGAGGCTGCCAGGATCTCCCGGCACTTGCCCAGGTCCGGGGAGATGGGCTTTTCCATGAGCACATGGTAGCCCTGCTCTAAAGCGGGCAGGGCATGGCCTACGTGCTGGCGGTCCATGGTGGAAACGATCATCACATCGGCCAGGCGGGGCTGCCGGAGCATCTCCTCGGCACTGGCAAAGCAGTTTTCCGCGGGGATATCATAGAGGGCTTTGGCCTTTTCTACCTTGCCGGGGTTCAGGTCCGCTACGGCGACGATCTTCATGCGCCCGGGGAACAGCGACTGCATGGAGGCATAGGTGCTGCCCCGGTCGCCAAAGCCCGCGATGGCAAAAGTAATGGGTGCTTTCATAGTGATTACCTGCTTTCATAAAATAGGGGGCAAGCCGGGGGATTACCGGATCTGCCCGATGTCTTTGCGGTAAAAGCTGCCTTCGAAGGAGATTTTCTCTATGGCGGCATAGGATTTTTCCAGGGCGGCGGCCAGCGTGGGGGCTTTGGCGGTGACGCCTAGCACCCGGCCCCCGTTGGTGCGGAAACGGCCCTCTTCCCAGCCGGTGCCCGCGTGGTACACGGTGACGCCCGCCGCCTGGCCGTGGGCGTCCAGCCCGGCGATCTCTTTGCCCTTTTCATAGCTGCCGGGGTAGCCGCCGCTGGCCAGGATGACGCAGGCGCAGGCATCGCCGGACCAGCGGATATCTACATCGCCCAGGGTGCCTTTTGCGGTGGCAAGTACGATCTCGGCAAAGTCTGTTTCCAGCAGGGGGAGCACCACCTGGGCCTCCGGGTCGCCGAAACGGCTGTTGTACTCAATGACCTTGGGGCCCTGGGGGGTGAGCATGAGCCCAAAATACAGGCAGCCCTTAAAGGGGCGGCCCTCGGCGTTCATGGCCCGCATGGTGGGGAGGAAGATGGAGTCCATGCACTGGGCGGCGATTTCCGGGGTGTAGAGGGGGCTGGGGGCAATGGTGCCCATGCCCCCGGTGTTGGGGCCCCGGTTGCCGTCGAAGGCCCGCTTGTGGTCCATGGAGGACACCATGGGGCACAGGACGTTGCCGTCGGTAAAGGCCAGTACCGTGACCTCCGGGCCGGTGAGGAATTCCTCCACCACCACCCGGCTGCCGGAATCGCCGAAAACTTTGTCCTCCATCAGGCTGTGCAGGGCGCCGGCGGCCTCCTGCTGGTTTTGGGCGATGAATACGCCCTTCCCTACGGCCAGGCCGTCGGCCTTGATCACGGCGGGGTACTGGTTTTGGGCTTTGATGTGGGCCAGCGCGGCGGCGGGATCGTCAAACACCGCGTAGCCCGCGGTGGGGATGCCGTACTGTTTCATCAGGTTTTTGGAGAAAACCTTGCTGCTTTCGATTTGGGCGGCCAGGCGGTTGGGGCCGTAGCAGAGGAACCCGCCGGCCTCCAGGTAATCTACCATGCCCGCGCCCAGGGGGTCGTCCGGGGCCACGAACACCAGGTCCACGGCCTTTTCACGGGCAAGGGCCAGCATACCTTCCTTGTCCATTGCGCCCACAGGGCAGCAAACCGCGTCCTGGGCAATGCCGCCGTTGCCCGGCGCGCAGAAAACGGCCTCGACCAGAGGGCTTTCCCGCAGTTTGCGGACAATGGCGTGCTCCCGGCCGCCGCTGCCGACAACCAATATTTTCATAGCGAACACAGTCCTTTCTATATGGTTGAATATGGTGAATATGGTGAATATACCGAATATGCCTTCTCCCTATGTCCTGGGGAGATACCGCAGCAGCTCTGTCAGGCTGCTTACCGTGACTTCGGCCCCGGAGCGGGGGGCGCCGGGCCGGGAGAGGTGGGCGGTGTGCCAGCCGGCGGCCAGGCCCCCGGCTATGTCGGCCTGGGGGTTGTCGCCGACCATCCAGATGAGGGAGGGGAAGTTGGCCACCCGCTCTGCGATACGGAAGATTTTTTCCTCCGGCTTGCTGGCGCCGACCACCCCGGAAACCACAATCCCGGAGAAAAACTGCCGCAGGCCCAGCCGGCCAAACAGGCTTTCCCATTCGGGGAAATTATTGGTGAGGATGTAGTTTTTCCAGCCCTGATAGGCGCAGACGGCCAGGGTAGCGGCGGCATCCGGGCGCACATGGTACAGCGTTTTGTCCTGCACGATTTCCCGCACCCGGCGGGCGGCGGTGCCGGCAGCCGGTCCGGGGACCCCGCAACCTATAAGGGCGGCCGAAAACCGGCTATACAGCGCCTGCCAGAACCGCTCCCCGGTAAGGCTGCTGTCGCCGTCCGGGTGCCAGGGGAAACCGGTACGAAGGAAGGGCCGCAAGGCCTCCTCGGTGACGCCGTACCGCTCTGCCAAAGGCCCCAGGGCCCGGACCAGACAGAACCGCCAGGTGGGCTCGCCGGTGGTCAGGGTGCCGTCGAAGTCCCAGAAAATAGCCCGGCGCATGGGCTTAGTGGTGGAACAGCCGGATGCCGGTAAAGGCCATGGCGATGCCGTATTTATCGCAGGCCTCGATCACGTTGTCGTCCCGGATGGAGCCGCCGGGCTGGGCGATGAACGCCACGCCGGACTTGTGGGCCCGCTCGATATTGTCCCCAAAGGGGAAGAAGGCGTCGGAGCCCAGGGCCACGCCGGACATACCGTCCAGCCAGGCCCGGCGCTGCTCGCGGGTAAAGGGCTGCGGCTTTACGGTGAAGAAGTTCTCCCACTGGCCGTCGGCCAGTACGTCCATGTAGTCATCGGAGATATACACATCGATGGTGTTGTCCCGGTCCGGCCGGCGGATGTCCGGCTTAAAGGGCAGCCCCAGCACCTGGGGGGACTGGCGGAGGTACCAGTTATCGGCCTTATTGCCTGCCAGGCGGGTGCAGTGGACACGGCTTTGCTGGCCCGCGCCTACGCCGATGGCCTGGCCGTTTTTCACGTAGCACACGGAGTTGGACTGGGTGTACTTCAGGGTGATCAGGGAAACGACCAGGTCCCGTTTAGCCTCCGGGCTCAGGGTTTTGTTGGCGGTGGGCAGGTCGTTTAAAAGGGACTCGTCGATTTTCAGCTCGTTGCGGCCCTGCTCGAAGGTGATGCCGAACACGTCCTTGTGCTCGATGGGGGCGGGCACGTAGGTTTCGTCGACCTGCACCACGTTGTAGTTGCCTTTACGCTTGGTTTTGAGGATGGCCAGGGCCTCTTCGGTGTAGCCGGGGGCGATGATGCCGTCGGAAACCTCCCGAGCCAGCAGGGTGGCGGTTTCCTTGTCGCACACGTCGGAGAGGGCGGCCCAGTCGCCATAGGAGGACATACGGTCCGCGCCCCGGGCAGCGGCGTAGGCGCTGGCAATGGGGGAGAGCTCCAGGTCATCCACAAAATAGATTTTTTTGAGGGTGTCGGAAAGGGGCACGTACACCGCCGCGCCCGCCGGGCTTACGTGCTTAAAAGAGGCTGCCGCGGGCAGGCCGGTGGCGGCTTTTAACTCCCGCACCAGTTGCCAACTGTTGAAGGCATCCAAAAAATTGATATAGCCCGGCTTGCCGTTGAGCACCTGCACGGGTAGCTGGCCCTCCTTCATGAAGATGCGGGAGGGTTTTTGGTTGGGGTTGCAGCCATACTTCAGGGAAATCTCGCTAGCCATAAACGCACGACCTTTCATTAAATTAAAGGAAAGAAGAAAAGCGGGGAACAGGGAAGGGCGAGGGAAATCAGAAAAAAGAATAAAAGGCAAAAGGGCAAAAGAAGAGGAAAACAAAAAGAAGAGAAAAAAGGAAAAGAGAGTGAAAAAACAAAAAATGAAAAACGAAATAAAGACGAAATGAAAAATAGAAAAAATAATAGAAAAATATAAGAAAAAATAAAAATCCAAGCGAAAACGGGGATAAACCGGGCTAAAACGGGAGAAAACATTTGCCCGGCCCCTGTAAAAGTCTTTGAAGATCCTTAAGAAACTTTCTACAGAAAGTTTCTTAAGTGGGGTCCGGGGCAAAGCCCCGGCCGCCGGAGGCCCCACAGCGGCAGGACGACCGGGAAGGCCGAAAAGGCCGACTTACTGGTTCTTGTTGACGATGCGGGTATCGCTTTGGCCGGAGGCCAGGTCGATATAGCGCACGAAGAGGGACACTTTGTTGTCGGGGTTCAGGCTGTCCCAGAGGGCGGTGGTAAAGCTGCCGATATCGCCGGTGATGGCCACGGGCTTGGGCTCGCCTTGGAAGGAGGGCACGGGGTCGCCGTCGCACCGGTAGGTGTGGATGAAGTGCCCAAGGCCCGGCAGGGGCTGGTAGCTGAAGAACTGCCGCTGGGCCGCGGCGGGGTCGCCGGCGGTGGACTTTAGGATGGAGAGCCAGTAGGCTCCGCCGTTTTTCAAGTCTATAACGCCGGAAACGCGGGGGGTATACAGGGGCGGGTCGGGCTCGAAGGTGCGGGTAAGCAGGGCCTGCATAAAGGCCCCGGACAGGGGGCAATCCGGGTGGGCGGCGATGTATTCGGCGATGGTGTCGGTCTGGTCGCCGTTGGTGACGATCATCCCGCCGGGGAAGTGGCGTACCGGGTAGTAGATGACCAGGGAGGGGTCGGTGAGCAGGGCGGGGTCATGGGCCTGGGTGCGCATATTGTCCCCTTCGGCCACAAATACCCGGTTGCGGCTGTTGACGCTGCGCCCCATGATAAAATAGGCGGTAACGGCGGTTTTGCCGTCCTCGCCCAGGCCGATGACAATGCCCCGGCCGGGGTAGCTGTTCCCTTTCAAATCCTCAAAAATGCTGATGGCTTTCATGCTGGCAACTCCTTTCATGATAGGGGCCTTTGGATGGGGGCATCCAGGCGGAACCGCCCTATGGCGGCGTCTTTGGTTTTCATGGGTTATCCTCCTGCCGGTGGGGCGATGTGCACGAGGCCTTCCTCCACCCGAAGCCGACCCTGGCAGAACAGGGACACGGCCTCTGGCAGCAGTTGCCATTCGGCCTGCTCCATCACCCGCTGTTGCAGGGTTTCGGGGGTGTCGCCCGCCTGGACCTCTACCGCTTTTTGCAGGATGATGGGCCCGCCGTCGCATACCTCATTGGCAAAATGTACCGTGGCGCCGGTCAGCTTGCAGCCCCGGCGGAGGACGGCCTCATGGACGTGCAGGCCGTAAAAGCCCTTGCCCCCAAAGGCCGGCAGCAGGGCCGGGTGCACGTTCATCACCCGGTTGGGGAAGGCCCAGACAAAGCTGTCGCTGGTGATGGTGAGGAACCCGGAAAGCACCACCAGCCCGACCCCCCGCGCTTGCAGGGCGGCGATAAGGGCCTGGCTGTAGGTTTCTACGTCCGGGTAGTCCTTCCGGCTGAGGGTGAGGGCCTCGACGCCGGCTTTTTGGGCCCGTTCCAGGGCGTAGACGCCGGGCTTGCTGGAGATGACCGTGACGATCTCCCCGCCGCCCAGCCGGCCGGCCTGCTGGGCGTCAATAAGCTGCTGGAGGTTGGTACCCCCGCCGGAAACCAGCACGCCGATTTTTACCATAGGACCACGCCCTCCTCACCGGGGACGACCTCGCCCAGCACAAAAGCCTCTTCGCCCGCGGCTTGCAGGGCGAGGAGGGCGGCGCCGGCGGTTTCTTTGGAAACGGCCATGCACAGGCCCACGCCCATGTTAAAGGTGTTGAACATATCCCGCTCCGGGATATGGCCGGTTTTCTGGATGAGCTGGAAAACCGGCAGCACGGGGACGGCGGCTTTCTCGATTTTGGCGGTGAGGCCGGGGGTGAGCATACGGGGGATGTTCTCGTAAA
Source organism: Acutalibacter caecimuris (assembly GCF_034335085.1). Taxonomy (NCBI): domain Bacteria; kingdom Bacillati; phylum Bacillota; class Clostridia; order Eubacteriales; family Acutalibacteraceae; genus Acutalibacter; species Acutalibacter caecimuris. The sequence goes on from NZ_JAWXXJ010000021.1 coordinate 22,985, forward strand.
ACCCGCCGCCGGTGATGTGGCTGATGGCTTTTACATCCGCGGCCCCGATGGCTGCCAGCACGGCCTTGACATAGATGCGGGTGGGGGTGAGCAGGGCCTCGCCCAAAGTGCAGCCCAGTTCGTCATAGTGGCGGTTTACGATCTCCCGGTCGTTTTGGATCATTTTGGCCACGGACACGGCCAGGCCCATGGCCGCGCCTACCAGGGAGTCTTCCCCGGCGCCCTCCATTTTGCCGATGCCAAAGACCTTGCGCACCAGGGAGAACCCGTTGGAGTGCACGCCGGAGGACTTGACCCCCAACAGCACGTCGCCGGGGGCCAGGCGGCTGCCGTCAATGGCTTTTTCCCGGTCTACCACGCCTACGGTAAAGCCGGCCAGGTCGTAGTCGTCGGCGGGCATCATGCCTGGATGTTCGGCGGTTTCGCCGCCGATTAAGGCGCAGCCGGCCTGGACGCAGCCCTCGGCCACGCCGGCCACGATGGAGGCGATCTTCTCCGGGTAGTTTTTGCCGCAGGCAATGTAGTCCAGGAAGAACAGGGGCCTGGCCCCGCAGCAGATAACATCGTTGACGCACATGGCCACCGCGTCAATGCCGATGGTGTCATGCTTGTCCAGCAACATGGCGATCTTCAGCTTGGTGCCCACGCCGTCGGTGCCGGAAACCAGCAGGGGTTCTTTCATGCCGGAGAGGTCCGGGGCAAAGAGGCCCCCGAACCCGCCGATACCGGAAACCACGCCGGGGATCATGGTGCGGGCCACGTGCTTTTTCATCAACTCCACCGATTCATAGCCCGCGGTTACATCCACACCGGCGGCTTTGTAGCTGTCGCTGAAACTTTTTAGGGGCTGCCCCTCCTGGGGGGAGAGGCTGTTCTGGTCAGTATGCATAAAGGGAAACTCCTTCCTAACGGTCTAAAAAGTGTGAACGGGGGGCGGGGGGCTTTCAGATCGCCCAATTCCCCTGGCGGAAAATGGCGACCTCCCGGCCGTCCCGGGTATAGCCGGTGATGTCCAGCTCTTTGCAACCGATCATGAAGTCCACATGGATCAGGGAGTCATTGATGCCTGCCTTTTGCAGCTCCTCCCGGCTCATATCCGCAAAGCCCGCGATGGTTTCGTTGAACCCCCGGCCCATGGCGATGTGGCAGGCGGCGTTCTCGTCAAAGAGGGTGTTGTAGAATAAAATGCCCGCGTTGGAGATGGGGGAATCGTCCGGCACCAAGGCCAACTCGCCCAGCATGGCGGCGCCTTCGTCCATGGAGATCATCTTCTCCAGCAGTTCCTGGTGCTCTTCGGCGTGGACGGCCACGGCCCGGCCGTCTTTGAAATCCATGGAAAACCGGGGGATGACCGTGCCCTGGTAGGAGAGGGGCAGGGTGGAAACCACCGTACCCTCGCACTTGCCCCGCAGGGGGGAGGTGAATACCTCCTCGCTGGGCATATTGGGGTTATAGACCTTGCCGTTGGGCAGGGTGTCGCAGCCACCGTGCCACTTGCCGCCGGGGATGAGCCAGCACTTGAAGTCTGTGCCGCCTGGGGACTGGTAGTGCAGGTAGTCCAGATCCAGGGCGTTCAGCTTTTCACACTTGCCCCGCAGGGTTTCGTTGTGCCGGTCCCACTCGGCGGCGGGGTCGTTGTCCTCGGTTACACGCACGGCCTGCAAGATGGCCTGCCAAAGCTTTTCTACCGCGGCGCTGGTGCGCTCGCCGGGGAAAACCTTTTTGGCCCAGGCTTTGGAGGGCACGGCCACGACCGTCCACTGGTACTTGTTCTCCATCTCATCGCTGATGGGCTTGAGCACCCGGCTGCGGGCAATGATGCTTTTTTGCAGCTTGGCCGGGTTGATGCCCTTCATGCCGTCCGGGTCCGCGGAGGCGATGGAGATCATACAGGGCAGTTCCCGGACGTTGAGCCGGGCCTTTTCCGCCTCCCAGTCCTCCACCTTGCCAAGCCAGGCGGCGCTGGCGTGGCGGTAATGCAGCCGGGTAAGGGCCTGGTCGTTCCACTCGATGCGCACCCATTTGGCGCCGGCCCGGTAAGCCTCCTCGGCCACCATTTCGGCAAAGGTATGCTCGCTGACGCTGGCATGGATAACAGCCCCCTGCCCCTTGTGCAGGTTTACACCCTTTTGTACTGCCAGCCGGGCGTACTTCCTCATAATAGTCTTTTTCATGGTGATGTTCCATCCTTTCCGTAGGGCCAGCCTGGGTGGGCCCTTACCATTCCTTTGACTGTAAAGCTTTGTCCTTGTCGATGGCGGCCTGTTTCATCCCGTCTTTCAGTTGTTGCAGGCGTTCGGCCAGCGCGCTGTCTTCCACTGCAAGGATCTGCGCGGCCAGCAGGGCGGCGTTGTCCGCGCCGTCAATGGCCACGGTGGCCACGGGCACGCCGCTGGGCATCTGCACGGTGGAGAGCAAGGCATCCAGCCCGTCCAGGGTAGAGGATTTGACGGGGATGCCGATGACCGGCAGGGTGGTGTGGGCGGCCAGGGCGCCGGCCAGGTGGGCTGCCTTGCCCGCTGCCGCGATGATGGCCCCAAACCCGTTTTGCCGGGCGTTCTGGGAGAACTCGGCCGCGGCCTCCGGGGTGCGGTGGGCGGAGATGACGTGGGCCTCTACCGGGACGCCCAGGCTTTCCAGGCGCTTTTTGGCGGGGGCAACCACCGGCAGGTCGCTGTCGCTGCCCATGATCAGGGCGACTTTCCTGTTTGGCATAAATCAACATCCTTTTCTAATAATATTATATAGTTTTCCACAGGTATTCGTAGGGGAGAACAGGTGTTCCGGCAAATTGTAGTAATTTTGTAACTGTTATCCGGGCGTGAGTTGTGGTATTGTTATAGTCATAAACCGTTCACAGTCTATGACGAATATTGAAAAGAGCCTGCCGTTCTCACCGGAAAAGGCAGACTACCAGGCCCAGTTTGTGGTTTGGGCCAGCTTGAGATACACCTGTTTGGCGTTTAGCGCCTCTTTTAGCAGGCTGACGGCCTGGGCGCCAAATGCCTGGAAATCCTCAGGGCCGGTGCTGCCGTAAATGGCCACGTCGGCCATTACGATGGGGCCCTCTTGGCTGCCGGCAAACCACATATGGCACCCGCCGGTAAAGCGCAGCATGAGGCTTTCTTCCGTTTTGCCGGGGATGAGCCCGATGGCCTGCCCAAGCCCGCTTTTTAGGCGCTCTTCCTGCTGGGGGGAGATGGGGCAGCTTGCTTTTACATCAATAAAAGGCATGGTCCGATTCTTCCTTTCAGAAAACAAGAGTGGTGTTCCAGTGCCAGTATACTCTAAAAATGGAGAAATAGCAAGCGCCCGGGCGGAATTTTGTGGATTTTCCTGCTGGAGGAAACGGCAAAAATTTTGCGTAACGCCGGGGGATTTCAGGTATATTTTGGTGCCGGGGCAGCATAGTTTACAATTTTTTTAGAAAAATTTCTTATTTTGCTTGCATTTGTGTGTGCGGTATGGTATTATAGCCATGTGAGATGGCTATGTGACCAGGCAAAATCGTTATATAGCCGAATGCGGAGAGGTTTTCTCCCTGGCGGGGCCGGCCGAGCCGGGAACCGCCGTTATATTCACCAAAAGGTTAGGAGGGAGCGCCAAGTTTATTTTCGGGACCGTGGCACGTTTTTTGGGGGGTATACCCCCCGCAATAAAAATGGCTTTCCCTTTGCAGGGAAAGCCAATGGGAGTGATGAGCATTGACTAATCCGACAACTGCCCCCAGAAAGAAACCCAGTTTCTTCCAGCGGGCCCTTGAGCAATGGGACTTGCAGCTACTGGTCATCCCCGGTATCCTGCTGCTGTTCGTGTTCAGCTACATACCGATTTACGGCCTGGTGATGGCTTTCCAGGAATACCGCATCGGCGACTTCCCCGGCCAGAGCGAGTGGGTGGGCTTTAAGCAGTTTATTTCGCTGTTTACCGACAAGAACCTGCCCATTGTACTGCGCAACACCCTGGCCATCAGCGGCCTTAAGCTGACCATCGGCTTTGTGTGCCCCATTGTTTTTGCCGTGTTCCTGAACGAGATGCACCTGGATAAGACCAAAAAGGTCATTCAGACCATCAGCTACCTGCCCCACTTTATTTCCTGGACTGTGTGCGCTTTGCTGCTGTTCGACTTTTTGAAGGCTGACGGCGGCGCGGTGAACGAGATGCTGGTGGCGATAGGCATTTTGAAAGAGCCCATTGACTTCTTTGGCCGCGGCGACCTGTTCTGGGGCATTGCCCTGATTTCCGATATCTGGAAGGAACTGGGCTGGAACTCCATCATCTTTATTTCGGCGATGGCCGGCGTGGACGCGGAGATGTACGAGGCCGCGGACATTGACGGCGCCACCCGTGCCCAGAAAATGTGGCACATCACCATTAAGGCTATCCGGCCTACCATCGTTCTCCTCTTCATCATGAACGTAGGCGGCATTTTGAACCAGAACTTCGACCAGATCATGATGCTGACCAAGCAGATGGGTAACCCCCTGCTGAAGGAAACTGCCAACGTGATCGATACCTACATCTTCCAGGTAGGTATTTCCCAGAGCCGCGCCTCCTTTGGTACCGCGGCTGGCCTGGTGAAGTCTATCATCAACTTTGTGCTGCTGATTGCCGCGAACACCATTGCCGACAAGGCTGGCGAGAACGCGCTGTTCTAAACTAACAAGAGGAGAAAGGAGGCATATTGCCTTATGACAGGTGTAAAAGAAACCAGACATAAGATGAAATCGAAGAAGGTTTTCAGCGACTATGTGATCATCATTGCCATGATCATCATTATGGTGACAGTATTTGTTACCACGCTGTACCCCTTCCTGAATACGTTGGCGGTTTCGCTGAATAACGCGGATGACACCGTGCTGGGCGGCCTGACCATCTACCCCCGTGTGCCCACCATTGCCAACTATAGGAACGTGTTTACCAACCCCATGATCTGGAGGGCATACGGCATTACCTTTGCCCGTACCTTCCTGGGTGCTGCCAGCGGCCTGGTTGTTACCGGCGCTTTGGCTTTTGGCCTCTCCCGTAAGAACCTGGTGGGCAGGAAGTTCTACACGTTCTTCTGCCTGATCCCCATGTACTTTGGCGGCGGCCTGATCCCCACCTTCTTCCTGATCCGCACCCTGGGCCTGACGGACACTTTCTGGGTGTACATCATCCCCAACCTGGTCAATATCTGGAACATGATCCTCATGCGCTCCTATTTCCAGTCTGTGCCGGACGCTTTGGAGGAGGCGGCCCGTATTGACGGCGCCAACTACTTTACCATCTTCTTTAAGATTTACTGGCCGGTTTCCACGCCCATCATCGCGACCATTGCGCTGTATTTCGGCGTGTTCCACTGGAACGACTGGTTTATGCCCAATATCTACATTACGGAACAGAACCTGAAACCCATGACTTCGGTGCTGTTGGGCATCATCAGTGAGGCAAGCTTTGCCGAGCGTATGGCTGCCGCAGGCGCCAACACCGGCGCTATCAGCGCGGTGGCACAGGGCAAGGAAACCAACGTGCGCTCTATTACGATGGCCACCATGATCACCTCGATTTTGCCCATCGTCATTATCTACCCCTTCTTGCAGCGGTTCTTCCTGAAGGGCATTATGATCGGCTCTATCAAGTAATCTCCGCTTTTCCTAACTTTTGTCATTCCGGGCTGGCGTGGCAGGGCTTGCCTGCCGCAGCCGGCTTGAATGAAAATAAAATTTGTCTTAGGAGGACGAAAAACAATGAGCAAGAGAATTTTGGCTCTGCTGCTTGCCCTGGTACTTATCGTGGGCGTGTTTGCCGCTTGTGGCAACGACAGCGGCAACAGCTCCAGTGGCAGCTCCAGCACCACCAGCTCCACTGGCGGCGATGATGCCAGCACTCCCGAAGGGGGCGAAGAGAGCAGCGAGAGCACGCCTACCTCTACCGGTGCTGACCCCACCGACGAGTTCTATGACTTTACCTGCTATTGGTACTACGACTGGGCCGGCATTAAGGATTGGGGCGCTGACGCTGCCTCCAAGTATTGGGGCGAGAAGTTCAACGTGAACATCGAGTTCTCCAAGCCCGACGCTGACCCGGACTCCAAGCTGAACCTGATGCTGACCGGCGGCGGCCTGCCCGACTCCATGATTTTGGACCGTGGCCGCGTGCTGAACAGCGTGGTTCGCGCCAACGCCCTGGTTGAGATTGAGCAGTTTATGTACCCTGGCTGCTCCTTTGAGACGGACGTGGCGAAGATCGCTAAGGATTTGCAGCGCGTGGACGGCAAGCTGTATGGCGTGCCCAACTGGCCCCGCGGCGAGGGCGCTGTAGCTACCGGCGGTAACTACCAGTGGATCATCAACACCGCTACCTACGAAGAGGTAGGCTCTCCCAAGCTGGAGACCATGGATGACCTGCACGACTATGCCGTGAAGGTGAAAGAGGCTGGCCTGAGCTCCTACTCCGGTATGTCTGTTATCCCCTTCGGCTGCACCAACACCAACAACGGCTACTATGTGTACTGGCCCTTCTACCGTTCCATGGGCGCCCGCAACCTGGTTGAGAACTACTTCACCCAGGAGGACGGCAAGCTGCAGATCTGCGTGCGCGAGCCCATGTTCGTGGAGGCCCTGAAAACCGCTAACAAGTGGTACAACGAAGGCCTGTTCACCTCTGAAGTGTTTACCGATGACGGCGATATGTGGCTGGAGAAACTGACCAACGCCCGTCCCGCCCTGATCTGGTACGACTTCTCTCAGGATGACACCAACAACTTCCGCCGCATCGTGCGCGAGAAAACCGATGGCAAGACCTCTTACGAGGTTCTGGGCGACCCCAACAGCGAGTTGACCAAGGATATGCCCATTTGGCCCAAGGCTAGCGAAGATGTTGGCATCATCTACGGCGACGAGAACGGCACCGTGGGCTGGAACGTGAACGTTATCACCACCGCCGCTGCCCGTCCCCAGCGTATCTTTGACGTGTTTACCTACATGATCTCCGAGGAAGGCTCCCGCGAGCAGTTGTACGGCCCGGAGGGCGGCCTGTGGGAAGGCACCGACGAGAACGGTATCCCCAAGCTGACCAAGCCCTATAGCGACATCACCTCTGCTGAGATGGACGCTGCCGGCGCCTGGCTGTGGACCCAGCCCGCCTCCTCTGACTGGATTGACAGCATTAAGTTCGCGGTTAACGCCCAGCAGCCCGAAGACCAGCGCAACTGGGTTGTGTCCCTGCAGAGCGACCTGTGCTCTGAGAGCAAAGAGAACCCCCATACCGGCACCAAGTTCATCACCGACCAGAACACCGGCCTGACCAACCTGATCGATCCTCAGGATGACCTGGGCATTAAGCTGAAGGCTATCCAGGATGAGCTGCAGGTACGCCTGCCCCAGATCATCATGGCGAAGGACGAGGAGGAGTTGGAGAAGCTGGTTCAGGAGGCTGTTTCCACTTGCGAAGCCAACAACATCGATGACATCCTGGCTATCTGGCAGGAGCAGTACGACAAGAACATCGAGATGCAAGGCTTTGACGCTTACGATCCCGAATACATCAACAAGGTTTATGGCCTGAGCTAAACAGCTTTGTATATAAGCTAACTGAATAAAAGGGTCCGGGCCGGTAAGGCCCGGATCTTTTTGTTGCGCGTAGTGGGGAAAAGTTGCGGTTTAGGTGGATAATTTGCCAAAACCCCTTGCACGGGGGCCTATATAAGTAGTATAATAATGAGTTGAAATGACTATGTGAAGGGAAGGCGCAATCTCCATATGAAATTCCACTTTAAGCCCCGCGCCCGCCGGGGCAGCTATGAGATCAACATGACCGAAGGGCCCCTGCTGGGCAAGCTGGTACGGTTTTCCATCCCCCTGGCTTTGTCCGGGGTGATGCAGCTATTATTCAACGCGGCGGACATTGTGGTGGTGGGCCGGTTTGCAGGCAGCCACTCTTTGGCGGCGGTGGGCTCTACCAGCGCGCTGAATATGCTCATTGTCAACCTGTTCATCGGCCTGTCTATTGGGGTCAATGTGCTGGTAGCCCGGTACTACGGGGCGGGGCAGGGGCGTGACCTCCACGAAACGGTACATACGGCGGTGCTGACGGCGGCCGCTTGCGGGGTGGTACTGATCTTCCTGGGCATTGCCCTTTCCCGCCCGCTGCTACAGATGATGGAAACCCCTGCGGATGTTATCGACCATTCGGTGCTGTATATGCGCATCATCTTCGCGGGTATGCCGGCCTCTATGCTCTATAACTTTGGGTCGGCGATCCTCCGTGCGGTGGGTGACACCCAGCGGCCCCTGTATTTCCTGCTGACAGCGGGTGTGATCAATGTGCTGCTCAACCTGTTTTTTGTGATTGTGCTGCACATGGGCGTGGCGGGGGTTGCCCTGGCCACCATTATCTCCCAGTGTGTTTCCGCCGCGCTGGTGATCCTCTGCCTGCTGCGCAGCGAGGGGCCCTACCGGCTGAGCCTGAAGAACCTGCGGGTATACAAGGGGAAACTTAAGGAGATGACCCGCATTGGCATACCGGCGGGCATACAGGGGGCCATGTTCTCTATCTCTAACGTGCTCATCCAGTCCACGGTCAACTCCTTTGGGTCTGTGGCTATGGCCGGAAGTACCGCTGCGGGCAACATTGAGGGCTTTGTGTTTACCGCGATGGACGCCTTTAACCAGGCGGCCCAAAGCTTTGTGGGCCAGAACTACGGCGCCAAAAAGCTGGACCGGGTGAAGAAAATTATCTGGATTTGCATGGGCCTGGTGACGGGCGTGGGGCTGTTGCTGGGCATTGGCGCTTACCTGGCTGCCGATCCCCTGCTGGGCATCTACTCCACGGATCCGGCGGTCATTGCGTATGGCCGGGCCCGGATGCTGGCCATTTGCGTGCCCTATTTTACCTGCGGGGCGATGGGCATCTTTGTTGGCGGTATGCGGGGGCTGGGCTCATCGCTGACCCCTATGCTGAATACTGTATTTAGTGTCTGTGTGCTGCGGGTGGTGTGGGTGTATACCATATTTGCTATCTGGCCCACCTGGGAGGTGCTGTTTATCTCCTACCCGGTCACATGGGTCATCGCGTCCCTGATCGGCTGCGTCTGCTACCTGGTCATCAAAAAGCGCGCCTATGCCAAGTTACAGCCTACGAATTAACAGAGAAAAAAGCCTCCCGTTTTGACGGGGGGCTTTTTTGTTATGGGGGCTTATTCCCGGCCGCCGGGTGGGGCGGTAGGGTACAGCGATTTTGCAGGCCTGTGTTTAGAGGGGCTTTTTTAGGTTGCGTTGCATTTTTGTGCCCGCATAGTCTTGGGCGCGGTAGAAGGCGTGAGCTCCCTGGCGGCTTTCGCCGGAATTTAAGCGGATGGCCTCCGCGCCCTGCTGCCGGGCCCATTCTTCGCCGGCGGCCAACAGCCTGGCGCCAATGCCCATGCGCCGGCAGGCCGGGTCTTAAGCCCTCTTGCGGCAGGGCTTACTTGCCCAGCACGTCCCGCACGGTTTTCTCAATGCTTTCGGCGCACAGCCCGAACTCTTTCAGCAGATCCACTGCCGGGCCGGAGTGGCCGAATACATCCCGCACGCCCATACGGGTGAGGGGGGTGGGGCAGTGCTCGCAGAGGCAGGCGGCTACAGCCTCGCCCAGCCCCCCGACGATGCTGTGCTCTTCTACGGTAAGGATGCGGCCGGTTTCCTGGGCGGCTTTCAGCACCAGTTCCTCATCCAGGGGCTTTACGGTGTGCATATCGATAAGCCGGGCATGGATGCCTGCCGCGGCCAGGGCGTCTACTGCCTTAATGGCCTCGCCTACCATCAGCCCGGTGGCGATTACGGTGATATCACTGCCCTCCCGCAGGGTGATGCCTTTGCCGATCTCAAACCGGTAGTCATCGTTATTGTTGCAGCTTTCCACGGCTAACCGGCCCAGCCGGATATAGACAGGGCCGTTGTATGCTACCGCGGCCTTGACCGCGGCCTTCATCTCGTAGTGGTCAGCGGGGTTCAGCACCACCATGCCGGGGATGGTGCGCATGAGGGCCATATCCTCGCAGCACTGGTGGGTGGCCCCGTCCTCGCCCACGGAAATGCCTGCGTGGGAGCCTACGATCTTCACATTGAGATGGGGGTAGCCCACGGAGTTGCGGACCTGTTCAAAGGCGCGGCCCGCAGAGAACATGGCAAAGCTGGTGGCAAAGGGAATTTTGCCACAGGCAGCCAGGCCGGCGGCTACGCCTACCATGTTGCTTTCGGCGATGCCGCACTCGATAAACCGGTCGGGGTAAGCCTTGCCAAAGTTCTCCACCTTCGTCGCGTCGGCCAAATCGGCCACCAGCACCACGATATCAGGGTTTTCCGCGCCCAGTTCCACTAGGGCCTCGCCAAAGCTTTCCCTGGTCGCTTTTTTTACTGTTTCAGCCATTCACATAGCCTTCCTTTCCTTAGTTGCAAGTGTATGGTTCAGGGGTAAAAGGCCCTCAGCTTAGAGTCCGTTTTAAAACAGACTCTAGGCCTGGGGAGCCTCGCCCACGTATTGGACAAAGTTGATATAATTCCCGTCCGGGTCCCGGAACCCGATGGCCCGCCAGCCCCAGGGGTAGGTGACAGGGGGCTCCATCTCTATGCCCAGGCCGGTGAGCCGGGCATAGGTAGCGTCCACGTCAGGGGCCTCAAATTCCAGGCCGCAACTGTCCGGGGGGATCACAGGTTTTTCTTGGGTGGCGGTGAAAACCAGCGTTGTTTCCCCCACAGGCAGTTCCCAGCGGCCGGGAACTAGCTGGTTGGCGGAGGCATCCAGAACCTGCCCATAGAATGCCGCCAGTTTTTCCGGGGCCAGCGAAACGATGTTTATGCACCGGAGCCGGGCCATGCTTATCCCAACCCCTCCAGCGTGGCGCGCAGTTCGGCCATGGCCTGCTCATATTGCGCCTGATCGGGGGCTTTGCCGTGCCAGCCGGCCTGGTTCTCCATAAAGCTGACGCCCTTGCCCTTGGTGGTTTTGGCCAGGATGACGGCTGGTTTGCCCTGGCAGGCTTTGGCAGCGGCAAAGGCGGCCTCCAGGCTTTCCAGGTCATTGCCATTGGCAGCGATGGTTTCAAAGCCAAAGGCGCGGAACTTTTCGTCCAGCGGGGCGATACCAGCCACCTTCTCCACGTCGCCGTCGATCTGTAGGCCGTTGCAGTCCACGATCAGGCAGAGGTTGTCCAGGTGCTGGTGGGCGGCAAACATGGCGGCCTCCCACACCTGGCCCTCCTGAATCTCACCGTCGCCCAGCAGGGCGTACACCCGGTAATCGGCGCCGTCCATTTTGGCAGCCATAGCCATACCGGCGGCAGCGGAGATACCCTGCCCCAAAGAGCCGGTACTCATATCCACGCCGGGGGTGCCCTTCATGTCCGGGTGCCCCTGAAGCATGGAGCCGATATGCCGCAGGCCACCCAGCTCTTCTGTGGGGAAATAGCCCCGCTGGGCCAGGGCGGCGTACAGGCCGGGGGCGCAATGGCCTTTGGAGAGCACAAAGCGGTCGCGGCCGGGGGCTTTCGGGTTTTGGGGGTCGATGCGTAACGCATGAAAGTAAAGGTAGGTGAAAATATCGGCAGCGGACAGGGAACCGCCCGGATGGCCGGACTTGGCGCTGAACACGCCGTCCACAATGCCCAGCCGGATCTTGGCAGCGGTAACTTGCAGGGAACGTAACTTTTCTGCGTCCATAAGTTCAATCCTTTCTAGGGGAAATGATGTAGTCTATGCCGATTATACCCTATCCCGTGGGAAAAAGCAAGAGGGCGGTTGCGCCGGGGTGTGGCCAAAGCGGAGAGTTTATGACGAAATTTTGGCCTCTGGCAGTGGAGAGTTGGCTACGTCAACTCTTGGGCGTTGCTCCTAAAAATCCCACCACCTTTGAAAAGGGCGAGGGCCACCGACTACTTGGCGCAGCCAAGTAGAGCAGCCGTCACGAGCCGACCGAACCGGCTGGTGAGACGACGAAACTTTTACTATTTGTTCGCCGGAGCCTCGCTTTCAAATTCTTCGCTTTGGACACACCCGTTGCGCCGGGGAGGAAGGAATGCCCATGGCGGGGGGGTAAGCAGCAAAAAGCCTGTGGGCAGGCCAAAAAGCGGTTGACGGCCCATGGACAAAAGCCTTACAATAGAGGGAGAGTTGGGGCAGGCCGTATTCGTTTAGCGGCGTGGCTGGGATTCTTGCGGCTTGTGGGGAGGAGGAGCAGCAGGCTTTGGGAAGATAGAAGAAAGGCTTGACAAAGTAAGTTCTATATAGTACTATTTATGAGGAGGCACACATGGATACCAGGACAGGCTTTCTTATTACACAGATTAAACAGGTGCAGGGCAGGGTGTTCCAGCGGCTGCTGGACGAATGCGGGGTAGACGCCTTTAACGGGGCCCAGGGGCATATCCTCTATGTGCTTTGGCAGCAGGACCGGGTGCCCATTGCCACACTGGTGCGGGGCACGGGGCTGGCTAAAAATACCCTGACAGCTATGTTGGCCCGCATGGAGGCCCAGGGCCTGGTGGTGCGGGGGACCGGCCCACAGGACCGCCGGCAGGTGTTGGTGGCCCTGACGGAGAAAGCCAGGGGCCTGCGGGAGCAGTACGAGCAGGTTTCTCAGGAAATGAACAGGCTGTTTTACCAGGGCCTTACCCAAGAGGACGCCACTTTGCTGGACAGCCTGCTGGACCGGGTGCTGCTGAACTTGGAAATGTGTGAAACGCGGCTGAAGAATCAGAAAAAAGGAGAAGTGTACGATGGGAAAAATCAAAGGGAAACTGAGCAATGACTTTTGCCCCCAACAACTGTTCCTGTACGGCAACTACCAGGAGGACGGCACCCCCCACTTTGGGCTGTTCTGCTGGTTCAGCTACTGTAGCCTGGAGGAGGAAGCGGGGGAGTGGCTGGGCGTAATGGCCTGTATTGGCGAAGACAAGCTGACCAAGGATTTGATCCGGCGGCAAGGGGTGTTCTCGGCCAACCTGGTGACGCGGCCCCTGTTGCCCCTGGCTGATTATTACGGCACCGTTTCCGGCCGGGATCCCCACAAAATGGACCGCCTGCCTACGGTGGAGCCCGGCCAGGTGCTGCACGTGCCTACCATTGCCGAAAGCCCGGTGAGTTTTGAACTGCAAGTGGTGGAGGAGCGCCATTTGGCACCGGGCAGCGACCTGTTTATCTGCCGGGTGCGCAATGTACTGGTGGAGGAGGATCTGGCGGCAGAGGATCAGCCCTTTATCCAGCGGCTGTTGAGGGCGGACCCGGTGATCACGGCCGGCGACACCCGGTATGCCGCCCTGGACGGCCAGGATCTGGGCCCCTGGGGGGAGGCCAGGGCAGACCTGCCGCCGCTTTAGGATATAGAGGGCGGCAAACCTGCCGCTACCGCGCGCCAAACAAAAAGCCGGGCCCGCCTGCAGGGGAGCGCAGACGGGCCCGGCTTTTTTACGTATCAGGGGGGCAGGGGTTACAGCCGCTTGACGAACAGGCAGCGGATGGCGTTGAGCACCGCCAGGATCATGACACCGACATCGGCGAAAATGGCCAGGTACATATTGCCAATGCCCAGCGCCCCCAGCAGCAGGCAGGCAAACTTTACCCCCAGCGCCAGGAGGATGTTTTGGTGCACAATGCCCAGGCATTTGCGGGAAATTTTGATGGCTTTGGCGATTTTCATGGGGTCATCGTCCATCAGCACAATGTCCGCGGCTTCAATGGCGGCGTCCGAGCCCATTGCCCCCATGGCAATGCCAATGTCGGCCCGGGAGAGCACAGGAGCGTCGTTGATGCCGTCACCCACAAAGGCCAGTTTGGCTTTGCCGCTCTGCTCTGCCAGCAGAGTTTCCACCCGGGCAACTTTGTCGCCGGGCAGTAACTCGCTGTAGGTCTGGCTGATGCCCAAGGCGGCTGCCACCTGCTCCGCTACCGGGCGGGAATCGCCGGTAAGCATGACGGTTTTTTCCACCCCCGCGGCTTTTAAGGCGGATATGGCTGCCCCGGCATGGGGCTTGATCCGGTCGGAAATCACAATATGCCCGGCGTACGCCCCGCCTATGGCCATATGGATGATGGTGCCGGTTTTGTGGCAGGGGGCGCAGGGCACGCCCAGCCGGTCCATTAGCTTGCTGTTGCCGGCGGCCACCTCTATGCCGTCTACCTGGGCGATTACGCCGTTGCCGCTGATCTCCTGCACATGGGATACCCGGTTGCGGTCCAATTCCTTGCCGCAGGCCCGCTGGAGGCTTTTGCTGATGGGGTGGGAGGAGGCGCTCTCCGCCAAAGCGGCGTATTCCAGCAACTGGGCCTCTTCCATAGCGTTGTGGTGGATGCCACTGACCTCAAAAACCCCCTCGGTCAGGGTGCCGGTCTTGTCAAATACCAGGGTTTTGGCTTGGGAGAGGCTTTCTAAGTAGTTGGAGCCCTTTACCAGAATACCCTCCTGGCTGGCCCCGCCAATGCCGGCGAAGAAACTGAGGGGGATGCTGATGACCAGCGCGCAGGGGCAACTGATAACCAGGAAGGTCAGGGCCCGGTACAGCCAGGCGCCCCAGGCGGCGGGCTGGCCAAGGGCCAGCAGTACCAGCGGCGGCAGTAGGGCCAGGGCCAAAGCGCTGTAGCAGACCGCCGGGGTGTAGACCCTGGCAAACCGGGAGATAAAGCCCTCTGACCGGGACTTGCGGGAACTGGCGTTCTCTACCAGGTCCAGGATTTTGGATACGGTGGACTCCCCGAAGGCTTTGGTGGTGCGTATCTTCAGCACGCCGGTCATGTTGATGCAGCCGCTGATGACCTCGTCCCCTTCGGCGGCCTGGCGGGGCAGGCTTTCGCCGGTGAGGGCGCTGGTGTTCAGGCTGGTGCTGCCTTCCAGAATCACGCCGTCAATGGGTACCTTTTCACCGGGCTGCACCACAATGACGCTGCCGGTTTCCACCAGATCCGGGTCCACCTGCTCCAGCCGGCCGTCCTGCTCCACATTGGCGTAGTCCGGCCGGATATCCATCAGGTCGCTGATGCTGCGGCGGCTTTTGCCCACAGCGTAACTCTGGAACCACTCCCCGATCTGATAGAACAGCATGACAGCGATGGCCTCCAGGTAGTCTCCGTTTTCGTACACGGCCAGGGCCATTGCCCCTACCGTAGCCACGGCCATCAGGAAGTTTTCGTCGAATACCCGCCCGTTACGGATGCCCTTTAGGGCCCGCAGCAGGATGTCATAGCCGATGAGGAAGTAGTCAGCCAGGTACAGGGCCAGCCGTACCCAGCGCCCGGCGGTGGGGAAGAGCAGCCGGTCTAGCTGGGTGAAGGCCCCGGCGGGCAAAAGCTGTAAGCCCAACAGGATGGAGGTGGCCAGCAGGATGCGCACCAGCATGGCCTTTTGTTTCCGGGTCATGCCGCTGCCGGGCCGGGCGCCTACCACAAACCGCAGCACGGCTGCCGTTACGATCACAAGGGCCAGCAGGCTGTTTATGATGAAGGCTTGCATGGAGAAGGCTCCTTTCTATACAATGTATGGCGATGTATGGCAAGTGTTTGGGGGATATGGAGCGATTACAGGAAGATTTCGCAGTCCGGCTCTACTTTGCGGCAGGCTTTCAAGACGTTTTCCATTACGGTAGCAGGCTCCTGGCCATCGGCAAACTCCACGATCATCTTCTGGGTCATATAGTTGACGGTGGCAGCCTGTACGCCGGCGGTTTTCGCGGCGGCGTTCTCCATCAGGTTGGCACAGTTGGCGCAGTCTACTTCGATTTTATAGGTCTTTTTCATGGGATAAGCCTCCTTAAAGCTTTTAAAGATTTTATGATTAAGCACTTGTTTAATCATCTTGCTTGCAGTATAATACAGTTGGACCCATAAGTCAATGGCCGGGGCATATTCTCTGCCAAACGGGCGAAAAGTATTTCTATTTGGGCGAAAGCCGCAAGGAAAGGGGACGGTTTGATGGACGGGACAGGCACCATGGGGGCGCCGGGCAAGCTGGAGCTGCCCCATCAGCATGGGGAGGGGCACGCCACGGCGCAAATGCAGGCACAGCTAGGCCAGGTGGAGCATTTTCAGACGGTGGCGGAGGTTTTTAGGCAACTGGGGGACCCTACCAGGATCCGGATTTTTTGGCTGTTATGCCACTGCGAGGAGTGTGTGATCA
Organism: Acutalibacter caecimuris; assembly: GCF_034335085.1. Taxonomy (NCBI): domain Bacteria; kingdom Bacillati; phylum Bacillota; class Clostridia; order Eubacteriales; family Acutalibacteraceae; genus Acutalibacter; species Acutalibacter caecimuris. The sequence goes on from NZ_JAWXXJ010000021.1 coordinate 39,107, forward strand.
ATATTTCGGCCCTGCTGGGGATGTCAAGCCCGGCGGTGTCCCATCACCTGCGGCCGCTGAAGAACAGCGGGCTGATTGTTTGCAGGCGGGTGGGGAAAGAGGTGCATTACCGGGCCGCGGATATCCCGCAGAGCAGGCTGCTGCACCAGATGATCGAGCAGGTGATGGAGATTACCTGCCCGGAGGCACGGGGAGGGGCCCAATGAGGCCGGCGGCAGGGGGGCAGGGCGCCGGCGCGGCGCTGCTGTACCCAGGGATCAGCCTGACATATATGGTGGGTGGACAGGCACATATACACCGGATAGAGGGGGAAAGGCTGCGGATTACCTACTGCCGGGCGGGGCAGTTGGCGTGGGAACAGGACGGCGGGCAGCGGCATCTGGCACCGGGGGATTTTGCCGTACAGGGCGGGGCGGGGCCTGGGGAAACCACCCCCGAAACCCGGCCCAGCGGGGATTTTGCGGGACTGGCCCTTAGTGTGGATTTGCAGGAGGCCGCGGCCCGTCCCCCAGAACCACTGGGGGACGCGGCGGTTTTTGGGCGGCTGCGGAACCGGTTCTGTGGGGGGAATCAACTGGTTGTTTTGACGGAAAACGGGGAGAGTAGGAATCTGTTTTCGGCATTTTACGACAAACCGGGGGACTTGCAACTGCCTTACCGGCGCATTAAGGCCCTGGAATTGCTGCTGTACCTGGCGGGGTGGGAACCGGCTAAAGATCAGCCGCAGGAGTACCGGGCAGAGCAGGTGGCCGTGGTGCGGGCGATACATGGGCACCTGCTGGCGCATATGGAGGAGCGGGTGACGATAGAGGAGCTCTCCCGGCGGTATTTGATGAACCCAACCACCCTAAAAGCCGCATTTAAGGCGGTTTATGGGACTTCGCTGGGGGCGCACATTAAGGAGCACCGGATGGAGCAGGCGGCCAGAATGCTGCGGGAAAGCGGCCGGAGCATAGCCGGGATTGCGCAGGCGGTGGGGTACGATAGCCAGAGCCGGTTCGCCGCTGCCTTTAAAGAGGTGTTTGGGGTGCTACCCTCGGTGTACAGACGGCAGGGGAAAGAGTGATGAGAAATATTATACTTTTCATGGGGGCTGGAGGGCGCTTTTGCGGGGTTATGGGGCAGGTATTGGGGGGATAAGAGGCGGGTATTGGAGGGATAAGGGGCAGATATTGGGGCGGTTTGGAGGCGTTTGCGGGGGCGGGAAGGGGCGGAAGGTAGGGTGAAAATAATATGATGTGGATTATCACTGTTTTGGGGTGATGTGGGAAAGTGATGGGGAGGTTGTTGGGGAGATTTGGGGTGGGGGGGATTTTTTATTGGGAAAACGATTTATTGAGGTGACGATTTAGTTTGATAAATTGAGAGTGAAAAAGGAGTGGGGAGGAGGGGGGGGGAGGGAGGGTTTCTTGTTGGGGAGCGGTTTAGTGAGGTGGCGATTTAGTTTAATAAATCAACAAGAAAAGGAAATAGAGGGGATGAGGGTGAGGGAAGGTTTTTTTGTTAGGGTGATGATTTAGTGTGGTGGGTTTTCATGGGGAAGGTGAGGGGAAGGGTGGGCAGGGTTCTTTTTTGATTTAGCGTGATGGTGTGGTGGGGTGCGGGGTGGGGAGAGGAGTGGAGGGTAATGTTGTGGTTTCTTATTAATTTGGTAATGCTTGAATCATTTTAGTTGGATTGTGATTTAGCGTGATGGGTTGGACAAAAGAAAATATTGGCGGGCGGAGAAGGGGAGAGGTCGAGCAGGGGGCGTGGGGGTTTTAGGAAAGGTGGGGCGGTGGGGCCGGTCAAGCGCGGCCGGGGCGCTTGCGGGGTGTGGGGCAGGGCCCCACGGTCTTGGGCGGGAAGGTTGGGCCGAGCAGGGGCGTGGGGCAGGGCCCACGGTCTTGGGTGACAGGGGTTGACAGGGGGGCGGAAATCTGGTACATTAGAAGGAGAATTTGCAAGGAGGTTTTTTCATGGAAATACATTACAAGCCCAGCGGGGTGTGCAGCAAGATGATCGACGTGGTTGTGGAGGGGGACATTATCAAGTCGGTGAAGTTTACCGGCGGGTGCAGCGGCAACACCCAGGGGGTTGCGGCGCTGGCCCAGGGGATGCCTGTGCAGGAGTACATCAAGCGCTGCAAGGACATTAAGTGCGGCTTTAAAAAGACTTCCTGCCCGGCCCAGTTGGCCGAGGCCCTGGAAGAGGCTTTGACCGCCGCCGCCCGGTAAGCCGGGGGTGAACCCGTATACACGCAAAGAGGGCGCCGTCTTATAGACGGCGCCCCCTTTTTCGTGCCCAAAGCGCGGTTCGCTATGACCGGCTAACAGCCGTTGTTAGCAGCAGCCGTTGTTGCAGCCGCAGTCGTTGCCGCAGCCGTTGCCACACCCGTTGTTGCAGCCGCCGAAGGTAGAGCCGCAGCCGCCGCAGCACATCAGGAGCAGGACGATGATGATGATCCAAGAGCAACCGTTGTTACACATTTGGGAACGCCTCCTTTCGTTTACATTCCATACTATTCCCTGGTACAAAAACTGTTACGGTTTTGGGCGGGGAATTTCAAAAAATGCGATAGAGGGAGATTGAATGAGAAAAAAGCAGATTAGAGGAGATAAGTTGGGGCAGGGCTGAGGAGTTTGACTTTATTTGACCTTGACGGGGGCAGAGAAATGGGGTAGACTAAAGTCAAAGAAAGTCAAAGACAAACTGGAGTGAGGGGAAATGCGCATCAGCGACAGCGTGGCAAACTATATACTGGAACTGCTGAACCAGGCGGGGGGCATCGCGGAGATACAGCGCAACGAACTGGCCGGCTTTTTGGGGTGCGTGCCCAGCCAGATCAACTACGTGCTGACCTCGCGGTTTACGCCGGAGCAAGGGTACCTGGTGGAGAGCCGCCGGGGGGGCGGGGGGTATATACGGATCACCCGGCTGAAACTCTCGAAGGCGGATATGATCATGCACATGGTGAACGGGGTGGGGGACAGCCTGGACGGGGCCACCGCCCGGGCTATGGTGCAGAACATGGCAGAGGGCGGCGTGCTGGAACTGGGGGCCGCGGAACTGATTTTGGCGGCGGTTTCGGAGAACGCGCTGGCCGCCGTGCCCAGAGACCTGCGGGACACGGTGCGGGCGATGATTGTGAAGAATATGCTGCTGGCCTCCAGGATGTAGGGGGGCTAGCGGGAACACGGCCCGGATATGGGCAAAATAGGAACAGGAGGTATGCCAAATGTTATGCCAGAGATGTGGGCAGAGGCCTGCGACCACACACATCAAGACGGTGGTGAACGGGCAGTTGACAGAAAGCCATCTGTGCGGGGAGTGCGCCCAGCAACAGGGGTACGGGGGGATGCTGGGCGAATGGGGAGGCTTTGGCAGCCTGCTGGGCGGGCTGCTGGGGGACGCCCCTGCCCAGGAGGTGAAACGCTGCCCCGGCTGCGGGGCCAGCTTTGGGGAGATATCCAAAAGCGGGAAGATTGGCTGCGCGGCCTGCTACCAGACTTTTAGGGAGCAGTTGCGGCCGGTGATACAGCGGATTCACGGGGCGGCCCAGCATATGGGCAAGTCGCCGGGGGGTTCGGCGCTGCGGGTGGTGAGCCAGGAACACCGGCTGGCGGTGGGGCCGGGCGGCCAGGCAGCGGGGACGCAGGGGCAATCAACCGGGCTAGAAGAAAAGCGGCGGCAGCTACAGGAGGCCATCAAGGCCCAGGACTTTGAAAGGGCGGCTGTGCTGCGGGACGAGATAAAGGAGGCGGAACGGCATGGGTGAGCAGGTGGCGTTAAAATGGTATGAGAAAACCGGCCAGGGCGGCGATGTGGCCGTGAGCACCCGGGTGCGGCTGGCCCGGAACCTGTGCCGGGAGGTGTTTCCGGGGCGGGCCAGCGCGGAGCAGAAGGTGCGGGTGGCCCGGCAGGTGCGGGACGCGCTGCTGGACGGCAACAGCGTGCTGGCAGGGAGTTTCCGGTTTTTGCCGCTGGAGGAACTTTCGCCGGGGGCGGCGGCCTCGCTGGCGGAACGGCATTTGATCAGCCCGGCCTTTGCGGCGGGGGGGCCCGGCCGGGCCGTGCTGGTCAGCGAGGACGAGAGTATCTGCGTGATGGTCAACGAGGAGGACCATGTGCGCATTCAGGTGCTGCGGGAGGGGCTGGCCCTGGAAGAGGCCGCCGAGGCCGCTGACCGCATGGACACCTTGCTGGGGGAACGGCTGGAATTTGCCTATGACCGGGCCTTTGGCTACCTGACCCAATGCCCCACCAACCTGGGGACAGGGATGCGGGCCTCGCTGATGCTGCACCTGCCGGGGCTGGCGGAGGCGGGCAGCCTGCCAAGGCTGGCGGCGAACCTTTCGAAACTGGGGCTGACCCTGCGGGGGGCCTTTGGGGAGGGCAGCCGGGCTGTGGGGGAGATGGTGCAGCTTTCCAACCAGATTACCTTGGGGCTCAGCGAAAACCAGGCGATTGAGAACCTGGCGGCCATTGCCGGGCAGTTGATGGGGGAAGAGCGGCGGATACGGGCCGGGATAGGGAAGGACCCGGCGTGGCAGGATAAGATCTGCCGGGCCGCGGGGATTTTGCGGTCTGCCCGGCTGATGAGCGCCGGTGAGGCGGCCCAGTTGCTGTCTTTGGCCCGGCTGGGGGTGGCGCTGGGGCTGCTGGAAGGCATGGAGCCCGGCGAAATAGACGGCCTGCTGGTAAAGGTGCAGCCCGCCACGCTGGCGGAAGGGGCCGGAAAGCCCCTGGAAGAGGCCCAGCGGGACGCAAGGCGGGCCGGGCTATTGCGGGCGGCTTGCGGGGGGCTGGAGGCTGCCTATGCATATCTGCCTGACAGATCAGATAGAAATAACGGACGGGATGGTCCGGCAAGGCGATTATAAGGAGTGAGCATATGTTTCGGTTTAACGGATTTACGGAAAAGGCCAACCAGGCTTTGAACCTGGCGGTGGAATCGGCACAGGAGCTGGGGCATGACTACATTGGCAGCGAGCACCTGATGCTGGGCCTGCTGCAGGAGGGCAGCGGCGTGGCCTACACGGTGCTGCACAAGCTGGGCGTGACCGCCGAGGGCTACGAAAAGCTGCTGCGGGAACGCATTGGCTATGGGGAAAAGACCAGCCTGACGCCGGAGAACTTTACCCCGCGCACCAAGCAGATTGTGCAGATTGCCGCCATGACCGGGGCCAAGATGCACAACCTGTATGTGGGCACGGAGCATATCCTCATCGCCATTATGCAGGACGAGGGCTGCTATGCCATGCGGTTTTTGAAGATACTGGGGATAGACCCGGACCGGGTGGTGCGGGAACTCTCTGCCATGATGGGGGGCGCGGCCGCGGCCGGCGGGGAAGGCGCCGCCCAGCGCACGGGGGGCAAGGCCCTGGAGCAGTTCGGCCGGGATTTGACGGAAATGGCCGCCCAGGGGAAGATCGACCCGGTGATCGGGCGGGGGGAGGAGATCCAGCGGGTGATCCAGATCCTCTCCCGCCGGACGAAGAACAACCCGGTGCTCATCGGCGAGCCGGGGGTGGGTAAGACCGCGGTGGCCGAGGGCCTGGCCCTGAAGATACGGGCCGGGGACGTGCCGGAGATCTTAAAGGGCAAGCGGCTGGTTTCTTTGGACCTGACCGGCATGGTGGCGGGCACCAAGTACCGGGGGGACTTTGAGGAGCGGATTAAATCGGCCATTGACGAGGTGAAGGGGGACGGGAATATCATCCTGTTCATCGACGAACTGCACACCATTATTGGGGCCGGGGCGGCCGAGGGCTCGGCGGACGCGGCCAACATTTTGAAACCCGCCTTGGCCAGGGGGGATTTCCAGGTCATCGGGGCAACGACCATCAACGAATACCGCAAGCATATTGAGAAGGACGCGGCGCTGGAGCGGCGGTTCCAGCCGGTGACGGTGGGGGAGCCCAGCCAGGAGGAGGCCGTGGAGATTTTGCGGGGGCTGAAAGACCGCTATGAGGCCCACCACAAGGTGAAGATTACGGAGGGCGCTATTGACGCGGCGGTGGGGCTTTCGGCCCGGTATATTTCGGACCGGTACCTGCCGGATAAGGCCATTGACCTGGTGGACGAGGCGGCCTCTAGGGTGCGGCTGCGCACCTTTACCGCCCCGGGCAGCGTGCAGGAACTGGAGAAACGCATGAAGGAACTGGAGGGCGACAAGGCCGCGGCGGTGAATGCCCAGGAGTTTGAGCGGGCGGCGGCCCTGCGGGACCAGCAGAAGGAGTTGCAGGAGCAACTGGAAAAGGCCAGGGACGAGTGGACCGCCAAGAACGAGCGTAGCAACGGGGTGGTGACGGAAGAGGATATTGCGGATATTGTGTCCATGTGGACGGGGGTGCCGGTTTCCCAACTGACGGAGGAGGAGAGCCAGCGGCTGCTGCGGCTGGAGGATACCCTGCACCAGCGGGTGGTGGGCCAGGAGGAGGCCGTGACCGCTATTGCCAAGGCCATCCGCCGGGGCCGGGTGGGGCTGAAGGATAAGAACCGGCCCATTGGCTCCTTTATCTTCCTGGGGCCCACCGGGGTGGGCAAGACCGAGCTGTGCAAGGCCCTGGCCGAGGCCATGTTCGGGGACGAGAAGGCTATGGTGCGCTTTGATATGTCGGAGTATATGGAAAAGCACACGGTGTCCCGGCTGGTGGGGTCGCCCCCCGGCTATGTGGGCTTTGACGAGGGGGGCCAGCTTACCGAGGCGGTGCGGCGCAAGCCCTATGCGGTGGTGCTGTTCGACGAGATTGAAAAGGCCCACCCGGATGTGTTTAACATCTTGCTGCAAATTTTGGAGGACGGCCGGGTGACGGACGCCCAGGGCAAGACCGTGGACTTTAAGAACGCGGTGATCATTATGACCTCCAACGTGGGGGCCAGGCTGATCACCGAGAAACGGGCCGCGCTGGGCTTTACGGAGAGCAGCGGGCAGGACGAACGGGACTTTGAGAAGATCAAGGAAATGGTGACAGGGGAACTGAAGAACCTGTTTAAGCCGGAGTTTTTGAACCGGGTGGACGATATCATTGTGTTCCACAAGCTGAGCCGGGAGGATACCGGGAAGATAGCCGGGAAGATGCTGGAATCCCTGGGCGGACGGCTGGCGGAGATGGGGGTGGAGGTGGACTTTACCCCCGCGGCCACAGACGCTTTGGCCGGGCAGGGCTATGACCCGGTGTACGGGGCCCGGCCGCTGCGGAGGGTGATACAGAGCCGGATTGAGGACTTGGCCTCGGAAAAGCTGCTGGAGGGGCAGATGGAACCGGGGAAGAAGTACCGGTGCGATTATGTGGACGAAAGCTTTGTGTTCACACAGGTATAATAGAAAGGGCCGGGCGCTCCGTGGGGGGCGTCCGGCCTTTTTGGGTGGGAGGCGGGGGGATTCGGCAGGGGGGCTATGCCAGGTGGTTGATCATGCTGGCCAGGTAGCCGGCCCCAAAGCCGTTATCAATATTGACCACGCTGACCCCGCTGGCACAGGAATTCAGCATGGACAAAAGGGCGGACAGCCCCCCGAAGGAGGCCCCGTACCCTACGCTGGTGGGCACGGCGATCACCGGGCAATCGGCCAGGCCGCCGATGACGCTGGCCAAAGCGCCCTCCATGCCGGCAATGGCGATGATGACCCGTGCGCGCATCAGCTCCTCCAGATGGGCAAGGGTGCGGTGCAGGCCCGCCACGCCTACGTCATACAGCCGGGTGACCCGGTTGCCCAGCACCTGGGCGGTGAGGGCGGCTTCCTCGGCCACGGGCATATCGCTGGTGCCGCCGGTGGCCACCACAATGTCACCCTTGCCGCTGGGGGCGGGGATATCGCCCACAATGCCGACCCGGCCCAGGCTGTTGTAGTGCAGGGGCAGGGCGGCCCCGGTTACTTCCGCCGCCTGGGGGGTCATGCGGGTGATGAGCACCGCCTGTCGGCCGCCGGCCCAGAGGGAGGCGGCAATATCCCGGATTTGCGCCGGGGTTTTGCCGGCACCGTAGATGACCTCGGCCGCCCCCTGCCGCAGGCCCCGGTGGTGGTCAACCTTGGCAAAGCCCAGGTCCTGGAAGGGCTCCATCTTCAGGGCCAGCAACGCGTCCTCTACGGAGCACTGGCCGGCGTGTACCTGCTCTAAAAGGGCGCGCACGTCCTGTTGATCCATTTTTATATCCCCTTTCTGCTGTGTGGGACCTCTTACCCCATTATATAGGATTTGCCCAGAGCACGCAAGCTTTTTTGTGGCAAGATGCCGCCGGCTGGGTTGCCTCCGGCGGGGATTCCCAAGGGGCACCGCCCCTTGGGAATCCCCGCCACTTTTGAAAAAGTGGACAAAACTTTTGCGGAGGGGATTTTTTGTGGCTTTGTCATCAGGCGTAAAAATATTTTTTATAAAAATTTCTAGGGCTTGTTTGAAAATAGAGGAAATGACGGATTTTTGACCAGAAGCGGTCAGCTTCAAGGAGAAAACCGCAAGTAATACTTGCGTATTACGAGGATTTTCGACGCAGAAGATGGTTGTTTCTGGGTAAAAATACGGCGTTTTCGATTTTTCAAACAAGCCCTAGTGGAGGATGTGGGTGGGGAGTGTCTAAAATGAAGAGTATATAAATAGTGTTCTGGCGGGCAAGTGGTGAAAGTTTCGTCGTCTCACCTGCCGGTTCGGTCGGCTCGTGACGGCCGCTCTACTTGGCTGTGCCAAGTAGCCGGCGGCCCTCGCCCTTTTCAAAGGTTGTGGGGTTTTTAGGGGCGACGCCCAAGAGTTGGCTACGCCAACTCTCCACCGCTGGAGGCAAATTTTTCCATAAACTCTTCTTTTGGGCACTCTCTGGGGGGGAGCGGGCGGCTTGCCAGCGGGGGGGAAATGTGGTATACTGTACGGTACACCATAAAAAACGGGAGAGCCCCTGGGAGGATATGAGCATGGAAAGCCTGATGATCGCGCTGCGCACGGTGCTGCCGCTGTTTTTGATGATGGCGGTGGGGTACATCACCCGCCTGACCGGGCTGCTGGGGGAGATAGCGGCCCGGCAGGTGAATAAGACGATCTTTAAGATTTTTTTGCCGCTGCTGGTGTTTGTGAACATCTACGACGCCGACCTGGCGGTGGATTTGCGCAGCGACCTGCTGTTTTTTGCGGTGGCCGGGGTGCTGCTGGCGTTTTTGGTATCGCTGGTGCTGGTGCTACTGACCGAGCAGGAAAACGCCCGGCGGGGGGTGATGTTGCAGGGGATGTTCCGCAGCAACTTTGTGCTGTACGGGATACCCATTGGCATGGCCCTGTTCGGGAACACGGCGGCGGGACGGGCCTCGGTGCTGATTGCGGTGGTGATCCCGATATTTAACGCGCTGGCGGTGCTGGCTTTGGAGATGTTCAACGGCCAGCGGCCCAACCTGTGGCAGGTGCTGGTGGGGATTGCCACCAACCCGCTGATTTTGGCCTCTGTGGCGGGGATTTTGTGCAATTATTTCCGTGTGGCGCTGCCGGAGGTGCTGTACAGCACGGCCTCGACCCTGGGGGGCATTGCCACGCCCCTGGCCTTTGTGGTGCTGGGGGCCTCGATGAACTTTGGGGAAACGGGGCGTTGCGTGAAACCCCTGCTGGTGACGCTGGGGATGAAGCTGGTGGTGTACCCCGCCGCTTTTATCGGGGCGGCTATTTTGCTGGGGTTCCGGGGGGCTGATTTGGTGGTGCTGCTGGCGCTGTTCGGCTCGCCCGTGGCGGTGTCCTCCTTCACCATGGCCCAGCAGATGGGCGGGGACGACCAGTTGGCAGGGCAGTTGGTGGTGTTCAGCTCGCTGCTGTCCATTGGGACGATGTTTTTGCTGATTTGGGGGTTGAAGTATTTTGCGTTTTTTTAACGGGGCAAGCCCGGCAAGGCCGGGGATGGTTTTGTTCGATTACGGCGGCACCTTGGCCAGGGAAACGGCGCCGGACTTTCTGCGGGGATGGCGCGCGGTGTTCCGGTATGTGGGGAAGAACCCGGAGGGGGCCACGCCGGAGCAGGCCCATCAACTGGCGGACAGCCTTTGGCTGCGGTTTTCCGGCTTGCGCTGCCCCGCGGGCTCCCGGCCGGGGGGCGCGGAGATGCACGAGTGGCATCAACTGCAAACGGTGTTTGACGCCCTGGCCATAGAGCCGGCCAGGCCCCTGGGGGAGATGGAAAGGGTGCTGATGGAGCACGCCTGCCCCTGCGAACCGGCCCCCCTGGCGGCGGAGTTACTGGCCCTGCTGGACAGGCAGGGCATCCCCACCGGGGTGGTGAGCAATATCGGCTGGTCGGGCCAGGCGCTGGCCGGCCGGTTGGAGGAGCTGTTCCCGGAGCACCGGTTCGCCTTTGTGCTGGCCTCCAGCGAGTACGGCATCCGCAAGCCGGATCCGCTGCTGTTTCAGATCGCCCTGCAAAAAGCCCGTGTGCCCGCGAAAAAGGTGTGGTTTTGCGGGGACAGCCTGGAGGCGGATATGGAAGGGGCGCAGGGGGCGGGGATGTTCCCGGTGTGGTTTCGGCCGGGGGAGGGGGCGGCCCCGGCGTTCCCCTGCCTGGCGGTAGAGGGCTGGGGGGAACTGGCGGCCCTGCTGGAGGGCCTGCCCCCGGACGGGGAGGTGGGGGAATGAGGCTGCGGGCGTATGCCTCTGCCGACTGCCCGGCATTGGCGGAACTGTTCTACCAGACCGTGCACGCGGTGAACGCCAGGGACTATACCCCCCGGCAACTGGACGCCTGGGCCACCGGGCAGGTGGACCTGGCGGCATGGGACCGGTCGTTCCGGGAGCACTTTACGCTGGTAGCGGAGGAAAAGGGGGAGATCGTGGGCTTTGGCGACATTGACCGCGGCGGGTACCTGGACAGGCTGTATGTACACAAGGACTACCAGGGCAGGGGGGTGGCCACCGCCCTGTGCCAGGGGCTGGAAAGGGCGGTGGGGACAGGGACGGTTGTGACCCATGCCTCGGTGACGGCAAAGGGGTTCTTTCTGCGGCGGGGGTACCGGGTGTGCAGGGCCCAGCAGGTGGAGCGACGGGGCGTGTGGCTGCGGAACTTTGTGATGGAGAAAATTTTGGGGCCTCCGGCGGCTTAGGGGTTTCACCCCTAAGAACCCCACCACCTTTGAAAAGGTGGACGAAACTTTTATTGTTTGCCAGTTTGAAAAGGGCGAGGGCCACCGGCTACTTGGCACAGCCAAGTAGAGCGACCGTCACGAGCCGGCCGAACCGGCAGGTGAGACGACGAAACTTTTATTGTTTGCCCGCCGGGGTCTTGCTTTTAAACGCTTTATTTTGGACAGGCCCGGCGGCGGGGAGCGGTTCCGGCTTTTGGAGGAAAGCATACATTTTGGACAAGGAAAGGAAGATGACACATGGGAAAGACCATTGCACAGAAGATTATAGAAAGCCACCTGGTGACGGGCTGCATGGAGCCGGGGGCGGATGTGGGGCTGCGCATCGACCAGACCCTGACCCAGGACGCTACGGGCACCATGGCGTACCTGGAATTTGAGGCGATGGGGGTGCCCAGGGTGAAAACCCAGCGAAGCGTGGCCTATATTGACCACAATACCCTGCAAAACGGCTTTGAGAACGCCGACGACCACCGGTATATCCAGACGGTGGCCAAAAAGCATGGCATCTACTTCTCCCGGCCGGGCAACGGGATTTGCCACCAGGTGCACCTAGAGCGGTTTGGGGCCCCGGGCAAGACGCTGATCGGCTCGGACAGCCACACCCCCACCGGGGGCGGCATTGGGATGCTGGCCTTTGGGGCCGGGGGTATGGACGTGGCCGTGGCCATGGGCGGCGGGGCGTACCACATCAATATGCCCAGCATGACCAAGGTGGTGCTGACCGGCAAACTCTCCCCCTGGGTTTCGGCCAAGGACATTATTTTGGCGGTGCTGCAAAAACTCAGCGTGAAGGGCGGCGTGGGGAAAATTATAGAGTACGCCGGGGAGGGGGTAAAGACCCTTTCGGTGCCGGAGCGGGCCACCATTACCAACATGGGGGCGGAGTTGGGGGCGACCACCTCGATTTTCCCCTCTGACGGGATTACCCGGCAGTTTTTGGAGGCACAGGGCCGGGGGGAGGACTGGGTGGAACTGGCCCCGGACCCGGACGCGGTGTACGACGAGGTGATCGACCTGGACCTGGGGGCGCTGGAGCCTTTGGCGGCCTGCCCCCATATGCCGGACAATGTGAAACCCATCCGGGAGCTGGCGGGGGGGAAGATCGACCAGGTGTGTATCGGCTCCTGCACCAACTCCTCTTACCTGGACATGATGCGGGTGGCGGCGGTTTTGAAGGGAAAAACCGTGCACCCGGGGGTGAGCCTGTCGGTGGCCTGCGGCTCGAAACAGGTGTTCCATATGCTGGCACAGAACGGCGCGCTGGCGGATATCATCGCCGCGGGGGCCAGGATATTGGAGTGCGCCTGCGGGCCCTGCATCGGCATGGGACAGAGCCCCAACTCGGCGGGGGTGTCCCTGCGCACCTTTAACCGGAACTTTGAGGGGCGCTCCGGCACGGCGGACGGGCAGGTTTACCTGGTGAGCCCGGAAACCGCCGCGGCCTCGGCCCTTGCCGGGGTGTTCACCGACCCCCGTACCCTGGGGGAGGCGGTCAGCGTGGAGGCGCCTGCACGGTTTTTGATCAACGACAACCTGATTGAGCCGCCGGTGGAGGAGGCGCTGATGGAAACGGTGGAGGTGCTGCGGGGGCCGAACATCAAGCCCCTGCCCATTGCCGGGCCGCTGCCGGCGGATATTGCCTGCAAGGCGGTGCTGAAGGTGGGGGATAACATTACCACCGACCACATTATGCCCGCCGGGGCCAAGATACTGCCCTACCGCTCGAACGTGCCGTACCTGTCCCAGTTCTGCTTTGGGGTGTGCGACAAGGAGTTCCCCGCCCGGTGCAAGGCCCAGGGGGGCGGCGTGGTAGTGGCCGGGCACAACTACGGGCAGGGCTCCTCCCGCGAGCACGCGGCGCTGGCGCCTTTGTACCTGGGGGTGAAGGCCGTGATTGCCAAAAGCTATGCGCGTATTCACGCGGCCAACCTGGCTAACACGGGGATATTGCCCTTGCAGTTTAAGGAGGAGGGCGACTACGAGGGCATCAGCCTGCTGGACGAACTGGTTTTGCCCCATGTGCGGGAGGAAGTTGCCGCCGGGACGGATATTACCCTGGAAAACCGTACCACCGGCCGGCAGTTTAAGCTGACCGCGGTGCTGACCCAGCGGCAGCGGGATATGGTGCTGGTGGGCGGCTTGCTGAACTATACCAAACAGGCATAGAGGCTTCAAGGGGCTCAAGGGGCGCTGCCCCTTGAGAATCCCCGCCAAAGGGCCGTGGGCCCTTTGGAATCCCCATGTGGCTTCGATATAATAGAAAAGGGCAAACCCCATTCAATTTTTCGGGGGTGCCATGCCGCAAGCCAAAAATAATTGCCAAAGGCACCACGTAGGGCCCAGCAGTTGGGACGATCAAAATAAAAAAACGTAGCCCGACAAAAAGCTGCCGGGGACTTGGCTGCCTGACTAAATAGGAGGCGTGCCAAAGGCACCGAGTGGGAGTCCAGAGGGGCTGTGCCCCTTTGGCGAGGATTCTTAAGGAGCGGAGCTCCTTAAGGGAGTTACCGGGGACTTGGCTGCCTGACTAAACAGGTAGCGTACCAAAGGCCCAAAGTGGGAGTCCAGAGGGGCTATGCCCCTCTGGCGAGGATTCTTAAGGAGCGGAGCTCCTTAAGGGAGCCCAACCAAAAAGGAGGAGCAACCATGTGTTTTGAAAAGATACCTATGACGACCCCGCTGGTAGAGATGGACGGGGATGAGATGACCAGGGTGATCTGGCAGATGATTAAGGATTTGCTGCTGGAGCCCTATATTGACCTAAACCTGGCCTACTATGACCTGGGGCTGCCCAACCGGGACGCTACCGGCGACCAGGTGACGGTGGATTCCGCGCTGGCGACCAAGAAATACGGCGTGGCGGTGAAGTGCGCGACCATTACCCCCAACGCCGCGCGCATGACCGAGTACAACCTAAAGGAGATGTGGAAGTCGCCTAACGGGACCATTCGGGCGGTGCTGGACGGCACGGTGTTCCGGGCGCCCATTTTGGTGAGGGGGATCACGCCGTACATCCCCAGTTGGAAAAAGCCCATCACCATTGCCCGCCACGCCTTTGGGGACATCTACAAAAACACCGAAACCACGGTGCCGGCCGGCGCCAAGGCCGAGTTGCTGGTGACTTTGCCGGACGGGACCCAGCAGCGGCTGCCGGTACACCAGTTTGCGGAGAGCGGCGGGGTGTTCCAGGGGCAGTTTAACGTGGACGGGAGCATTGAAAGCTTTGCGCGCTCTTGCTTTAACTTTGCGCTGGATACCCGGCAGGATTTGTGGTTCTCGACCAAGGACACCATCTCGAAACAATATGACCACCGGTTTAAGGATATTTTCCAGGAAATTTTTGACAGGGAATACGCGGAGAAGTTCAACCAGGCGGGGATTACGTATTTCTATACCCTGATTGACGACGCGGTGGCCAGGGTGGTGCGCAGCGAAGGCGGGTTTATTTGGGCCTGCAAGAACTACGACGGGGACGTGATGAGCGACATGGTGGCCACAGCCTTTGGCAGCCTGGGGATGATGACCTCGGTGCTGGTGGCCCCGGACGGCACCTGCGAGTACGAGGCCGCCCACGGCACCGTGACCCGCCACTACTACAAGCACCTGAAGGGGGAGGAAACCTCCACCAACTCGGTGGCCACCCTGTTTGCCTGGACCGGCGCCCTGCGCAAACGGGGCCAGTTGGACGGCAACCAGCGGCTGGTGGACTTTGCCGGCAAGCTGGAGCAGGCGACCATCGACACCATTGAAGGGGGCGTTATGACAGGGGACCTGGCGGCGATGTGGACCCTGCCGGGCGTCCGCAAGGTGAATACCCAGGAATTTTTGCTGGCGATTAAGGAAAAGCTGGAAGGGCTGCTGTAAGGCAGCGGGGACGCCGGCTGACCACATTGTATGCACGACGCACGAACGGAAAGGGCCTGCCATAGCGGCAGGCCCTTTGTTTTATAGTAGGGGGTGTTTTGACCGGCGGGGCAGCCTCAGGGGGCGTACGCCACGATCTCGATCTTCTCGATGACCATGTCCTCCAGGGGCTTATTGTTGCTGGGGTCGGTTTCGGCCTGGGAAAGCTTGTACACGTTGTCCATACCCGCAAAGACCTGGCCGAAGACCGTGTGGCCGGTGCCGTCGGTGGAGTAGGCGCCATCCAGGTGGCAGTTGCCGCCGTGGGTGTTATAGAGGGTTTGGTACTGGTCCTTCTGCTTGTTGACCTTGTCCATATCCAGCCACTTGCCGTAGTAGGCGGTGAATTCTTCGGGGCTTTCCTTGTATGCCTCGAAACCCTGGTTGTAGTAGTCCCAGTTCTCGCTGGTGGCGGGGGTGTTGGTGCAGTTGATGAAGAACTGGCTGCCGTTGGTGTTGGGGCCCGCGTTGGCCATGGAGAGGGCGCCGTCGATATTGATGAGGTTTTCGGCAAACTCGTCCTCGAAGTTCTCGCCCCACACACTTTCGCCGTCTGTGCCGGTGCCGTCCGGG
This sequence comes from Acutalibacter caecimuris, assembly GCF_034335085.1. Taxonomy (NCBI): domain Bacteria; kingdom Bacillati; phylum Bacillota; class Clostridia; order Eubacteriales; family Acutalibacteraceae; genus Acutalibacter; species Acutalibacter caecimuris. The sequence goes on from NZ_JAWXXJ010000021.1 coordinate 54,669, forward strand.
CTGCCGCCCTGGATCATGAAGTTTTCCATCACCCGGTGGAAGGTGAGGCCGTTATAGTAGCCGTTGATGGCGTGGAGCTTGAAGTTGTACACGGCTTTGGGGGCCTCGTCCGGGAAAAAGCGGATCTGGATGGTTTCCCCGGTCTGCATGGTGATGACGGCGATCTCCTCGCCGGCCTGTGGGGGCTCCAACTGCCAGCCCAGGCTTTCGTTGTTTTGCTGGGGCTTTAACTCCGCGGCGGGGAGCAGTTCCCCGGTGTTGCCCAGAAGGTGGTCTACCGGCGAGGCATTGGCCCCTTTTTGCCCACAGGCGGCCAGGCCCGTGAGCATCGCCAGGCACAGTATGGCACTTAGTATACGTTTCAAATCAGCGTCCTCCTGTTTTCCGTTTTGCTACTATTTTATCGCAATACGCCTGATTATGCAAGCTTTTTCTTTTGGCCTCCGGCGGTTGGCCTCCGGCGGCTTAAGAACCTTCTTGAAAGAAGGTTCTTAAGAATCTCCCAGAACTTTTAAGGGGGCCGGGGTGGGGCCTCCGGCGGCTTAAGAGCCTTCTTGAAAGAAGGTCCTTAAGAATCTCCCAGAACTTTTAAGGGGGGCTGGGGTGGGGCCTCCGGCGGCTTAAGAGCCGTCTTGAAAGAAGGTTCTTAGAATCTCCCAGAACTTTTAAGGGGGCCGGGGTGGGGCCTCCGGCGGCTTAAGAGCCTTCTTGAAAGAAGGTTCTTAAGAATCTCCCAGAACTTTTAAGGGGGGCTGGGGTGGGGCCTCCGGCGGCTTAAGGATTTTTCGGAATTTTTGAGGGGGGCTAGGGCTTGTTTGAAAAATCGAAAACGCCGTCTTTTTACCCAGAAACAACCATCTTCTGCGTCGAAAATCCTCGTAATACGCAAGTATTACTTGCGGTTTTCTCCTTGAATCTGACCGTTTCTGGTCAAAAATCCGTCATTTCCTCTATTTTCAAACAAGCCCTAGTAAATTTTCTTTTGAATTGGGCGGGTACCATGTGTTTGCCCTTGGATTGAAAATCGGTGCGCCGGATTTATTATATTGACGTGTGCGGAATAAAAGTTTTTGGGGATTGTCAAGGAACTTTTTTCAAAAAGTCCCTTGATCCGCCGGAGGCGGCCTTGGGAGGTGGCCTTTGTACGCGGATGCACAGGCTTAGGGGGCATGAACCGGCGGTGTGGCGCATAAGAATGGAACAAAAAGCAGGACTTTATGTCATGGACAGAAAGGGATGTGTCAGATAAATGCAATTTTACCCGGAAGGTTACTGGATGGAGCGTGCGGAGAACGTGGCGGCGATGCAGTCGCCGGCGGCATTGGCGGAGGCCATGCGGGAGGGGCGGATACTGGAGGCCAGGGCGGTGATGTGCGACGGGGGCCATGACCTGCTGGTAGACCTGCCCTGTATGCGGGGGGTGATCCCCAGGGAAGAGGGGGCTATTGGTATACGGGAGGGCACGGTGCGGGACATTGCCATCTTGTCCAGGGTGAACCGGCCGGTGTGTTTTGTGGTGCAGGAACTGGCCGAGGACGGGGCGGGGCGGCTGACGGCCCGGCTCTCCCGGCGGGCGGCCCAGGAGCGCTGCATGGGCCAATACATAAACGGACTGGCGCCTGGGGACGTGATACGGGCCAAGGTGACCCACCTGGAGCCCTTTGGGGTGTTTGCGGATATTGGCTGCGGCATCTCCTCGCTGCTGCCCATTGACGCCATTTCCATTTCCCGGATTGAGCACCCGCGGGAGCGGTTTGCCCCGGGCATGGACATTCGCGCGGTGGTGAAAAGCGTGGAGAATGGGCGTGTGACGCTCTCGCACAAGGAACTGCTGGGCACCTGGGCCCAGAATGCCGCCCGGTTTAAGGCCGGGGAAACGGTGGGGGGGATTATCCGCAGCGTGGAAAGCTACGGGGTTTTTGTGGAACTGGCCCCCAATTTGGCCGGGCTGGCGGAGTTGAAGGGGAATATCTTTCCGGGGCAGCAGGCCAGCGTGTTTATTAAAAGCGTGCTGCCTGCCCGAATGAAAATCAAGCTGATCATTATAGAAACCTTTGACAGCGAGCCCAGCAGGCCCCGGCAGCCGGTATACTTTTTTGAGGGGGACCATATGGGGGAGTTTGTGTACTCGCCCCCGGAGAGCGAACGGCATATCAGCGTAAAATTTTAGGGAGCCTGACGGCTCCCTTTTTGGTGGGCGGGGTAGGGCTTGCTTGGAAATAGGGGGAAAGGCGGGCTTTTGCCTAGCAGGGGCCCCTTTCTGCGTGAAAAAACCTCGCCAACCGAAAGATGGCGAGGTTTTTTAGATAGTGTCTACACGAATTAAGTACGGATAGCAGCCCAAATGGCGATACAACGGACGTGTACCGCGGCGATAAAAGCATCCGAGGTTTTGGCATAACGAGTGGCAATACCTCTCC